>NZ_VOZT01000060.1:0-19053 GCF_013419625.1 Acinetobacter sp. YH12070
TTCAGCAAGTGTTTTTTCTGCTTTGATCGCAGCAAGTGCCACCTTAGCCTTAAAGTCGTTTGAATGATTTCTTCTTGGTCTACGTGCCATAAAATACTCCATATATTGATGTTTATAACATCATTTGAGGAGCAGAGTATCACTTATAGGAGTTGTTCAAATTTCCGGATCCATCTCTAAGTGATCGCTTTTAAAAATCACTATTATCATATAGATGTGACATGCGTTTTTGCTTTGTTTCTAGATAAGCTTTGTTAAAGATATTTAAACCAACTTTTAAAGGAATACGTTCAACAACATTAATTCCTAAATCAGTTAAAGATTTAATTTTAAGGGGATTATTTGTAATGATTTTTACATTCTTTATTTTTAAATAATCTAACATAATGGTACACATGTCATATTTACGAGCATCTGCTGGTAAATTTAATAATAAATTGGCTTCAAGAGTATCATGTCCTTGATCTTGAAGTGCGTAAGCTCGAATTTTATTGGTTAGTCCTATGCCGCGACCTTCTTGGCGTAAGTATAAGATCACACCTTGACCTGCATCATTAATCATTTTCATGGTTGAATGTAATTGGGGGCCACAGTCACATTTGAGTGAAGCAAAAGCATCACCTGTTAAGCACTCTGAATGTATTCTGACTAGTACAGGTTGATTTGGACCAGCATTCATCCCTTTAGTAAGAGCGATATGTTCTTCACCAGTACGTTGGTCTTGAAACGCTATAATTTCAAAATCGCCAAACGCAGTAGGTAATTTTGATTTAGAAACAAATTCTATAGCCACAGAAGAATACACCTATATAAATTTATATTTGATACAATTTACTTAATCTATCTTAAAAGCATTGGCCGAATTTTTTGCAGTTATAAATTTCAGCGTTTTACTCTCAATTAAAGAGTATGTATCTGATAGTGAATTTTATGTGAAATGTTATTTAGAATATTTTTATTAGCGTTCTGCTTTGTTGCAAAAACACTCAAAAGCTGAGGCTTGTCTAAACCATCAATATTTAAGATAAGTTGGTTTTTTTTGTATAGTTAATTAAATTTATTAGATTTCTTTCATAAGTCATTTTTCACTCAGCTCCAAGTTATAAATTCCAGCAATTAGATTGAATCTTAATGCTAGTCTTTTGCCTCGATTGCGATATCGCTCAGCAAGAATTTTGAAGGTTTTCAAACTGCCAAATACATGCTCAATTCCAATTCTTCTTTTATTGATTTCCTGATTATAGATTTTTAGTTCGGAATCCAGTTTACAGCGCTTCTTTGCTTTTAATGGCAACAAGCTATTTGGATACACTGTATAAATTCCCTGATAACCCTTATCCGCAAGGATAAATGCACCTGCAGGAATCTGATTCAAGTTACGTTTGAAGAGTTCGAAATCATGTACGGCACCACGACTCGTACATAAACTCAGGATTTTTTGAGTTTGATAATGAATGATGGCCTGTACTTTGAAAGTGTGGGTCTTTTTCTTGCCGCTATAGCTTTTCTTCTGTTTTTTTAGGCCTTTGGATTGGAATTTCTGTGGCATCCACGATCACAACATTCCAATCGATGCCTTCGCCCTCGGGTAAATCTTTGGGTAAATTAAAGAGATTGGACCGAATCAGGCAGTCTTCAACATGACGGACAATTCTTGAGGCTGTGGGCTCTGAAACCCCGTAGCTCGTCGCAACGTGAAATAAGGTTCGGTATTCCCGCCAATAGCTTAGACAGAGCAGAACCTGGTCTTCCAGGCTTAACTTGGGCGGTCTGCCTTTGGCAGGGACATGTTTCTTCAATTGCTCAACCATCAAATAGAAAGTTGACCATGAGATGCCTGTGTATCGCTTGAACTGAGGATCAGAAAGCTTGTTTGAATCGATGTATTTCATCCGCAGATTATGCACGAATGCTAAGAAATCCGGAGTGCAAATATTAACCAAAAAGAAGATCGTTTTTTGATTTATGAAAGAGATCTATTGAATAAGTTAATAAAATTAGGTTTGTGGTAAGGTCAATTCTTTGTATGATAGATTCTATGTGTAGGCTTCTTCATTCTGAAATTATATCGCTGAACAATTTTTTGATAACAGCATTAGGCAACAAGGCTCTAATAAATAAAATGTCCTAAGCAGCAGTACAAATAAAGAAATATATAAATGGGAGTAACTCTAAATTCCTAAAATTATCTGATATGGTTTAAATCCTTCGATCACTGCTTCAGAAATCAATTGGATAAAAGCTTCAGTTTTGTCATAAGCCATCCACTGATCCAAAGCTTCATAGTAAGCCACGCGATTTTTCAACTGTAATAACGCAAGGTGGATATCCAGATTTCAGCAACTTAAGGTTCATCAATAGACGTGATGTGCGTCTATTACCATCAATAAAAAATCCAGGTGTACTTTAGCTGCACGTTCAATAGGATGACGCTGATGCGCTTCCGACTTGTACCAACCGACTAGTTGAGCCATTTTGTCATTCAACAATGTATAGTCAGGTGGGGTAGTGGTAGCACCTGAAATCAATATATTTCGTTGGTGGTAATGACCTACATTGCCATCATCAATATTTTTTAGAATGCTGAATTTTTACGGTATTTTTTGCGGTACAATGATGTGGGTTGGGTTTAAATATTTATAATAAACAATTAGTTAAATTGTATTTACGGTGCGCGCTGAGCGCACCATTTTTTAGTTTTGATTGTTGAACTAAATTTTGCGAATCAATAGCTTTTATTATTACTACTTTTCTATTCAACCCGATCAATCTCAAAGCCCAATATTGCTTTAGCCATCATTGATGTATCTTTTTCTATATATAAAATTCAAAATATTTCTCAGTTCTTTTTATTCTAAGTTCAAAGTCATACAAAACATCTAAATTGAAAGCTTATAAAGAGTGAAAATAGAAAGTTCACTGTATTTATATCTGCATCTAAATGAAAAGAATCTATTGAAAACACGATTATAAAAGTCATGCACCAAAATAGTGGAGCTTGGAAACTTAATAGAACATTTATCCTTTTGTACTGGCTAAATAAAATAGGCAAATGATTGATAAAATATATTAAGATATTGAAAAATAAATAATAATTAGAGTTGGCATGATGTGTGCAACACAGTATTCAAACTTGGATACAAGAATGAGCACATCAATGAACTCAATAAAAACTTTAGGCTGGACCTTAGCGGAATGGAAAGCGGCCTACACGAATAACACAATTCAACTTGAAGACTTATATGCCTTGGTCGAGCAATTTGATCGCGTAGACCCAGCATGGATTTCCATTGCATCTATAGAGCAATTAACTTCTCAGATTAAAGCTTTAAAACAAATTGAAAATGCTACGGCCTTACCTTTATTTGGTGTGCCTATTGCAGTGAAAGATAATATTGATGTGGTGGGCTTTGCATCGACGGCTGCGTTTAAATTATTTACGGACATTAAAACTGAAGATGCCTCTGTGGTGCAGCGCTTAAAACAAGCAGGTGCCATCATTGTAGGTAAAACCAATTTAGATCAATTCGCTACTGGTTTAGTCGGTACGCGTTCGCCATTTGGTGCCGTGCCGAATACTGTTAATCCTGACTATGTAAGCGGTGGTTCAAGCTCTGGTTCAGGCAGTGTAGTAGCACGTGGTTTAGTCCCGATTGCACTCGGTACAGATACTGCAGGTTCAGGACGAATCCCTGCAGCTTTCAATAATATTGTCGGTTTAAAGCCGACCAAAGGTCGCTTTTCAAATACAGGCTTATTGCCTGCCTGTAAGAGCTTAGATTGTATTTCAATTTTTGCCTTAACCGTCGCTGATGCAACTGCAGTGGCAGAAGTTATGGAAGGTTTTGATGTAACCGACAGCTATTCACGTGTGAACCCAGCAACAGCGCCTGCAAAGTTCAGCGCACAATTAAAGTTAGCCATTCCAAAACAGTTAGAATTTTTTGGCGATGCTCAATCTGCTGATGCATTTCAGCAAGCACTAACTGAATTAAAAAACTTAGGTGCAGTACTAACTGAAATTGATTTCAGTCCTTTTGCAAAATTGGCTGCACAACTGTATCAAGGGTCATGGGTAGCAGAGCGTACGGCAGCCGTAGCTGAAATTTTAGACAGCCATGCAGATGACTTTGATCCAACAGTTTTAGAAATTATTCAAAAAGGGCAGCAGTACACTGCGGTGGATGCTTATAACGCCGAATATTTAAAGCAAGATTTGGCACGCCAAATTCAGCAAACCTTAGCGCAATTTGATGCTTTAGTGGTGCCAAGTTCGCCAACCATTCACACACTGGCTGAAATGGCAGAAGCGCCAATTGAAAATAATAGCCACTTTGGCACCTATACCAACTTTACTAATTTAGCTGACCTCAGTGCCATCGCTGTACCTACAGGCTTTCGTGCCGACGGGCTGCCTTTTGGAATCACATTCATTGCGCCGGCTTGGCACGATACGGCTCTAGCAGACTTTGCAGAAAAATGGCAAAACCACCTGCAATTACCGCTGGGTGCAGTAGCTAAAACATTGCCTGACGCAGCTTCAGTCATTTCTGCACCATCAGCACAGCATTTTCGTGTTGCTGTTGTAGGCGCACATCTCACAGGTATGCCACTCAATTTCCAACTGACAACACGCCAAGCCGTGCATGTTGAAACCACAACGACTTCTGCCGATTACGCCCTCTATGCACTGCCGGGCACAGTACCGCCGAAACCAGGTTTAGCGCGTCAGGAAGCGGGTCAAAAAATTATTGTCGAGCTTTGGGATATTCCAAAAGCACGCTTTGGTGAATTTGTCGCCGAAATTCCAACACCACTAGGTATGGGCAATGTCGAGCTTGCCGATGGACGTTGGGTGAAAGGCTTTATTTGTGAACCTTATGGCCTAAACGGTGCAAAAAATATCAGTGAATTTGGCGGCTGGCGCGCTTATATCCAATCACTGCAAGCAACAACAGCAAAATCAAATTAAAAAAATCGGGGAAATAATCATGTTTAAAACAGTTTTAATTGCAAACCGTGGTGAAATTGCTGTTCGTGCGATTCGTACTCTAAAAAAATTAGGTGTGAAATCTGTTGCCGTGTATTCAGAGACCGACCGTTATGCACAGCATGTGTTAGATGCAGATGTAGCGGTTTCACTTGAAGGTGTTAAACCTGCAGAAACTTATTTAAGTATTGAAAAATTGATTCAAGCAGCCAAACAAACTGGCGCTGAAGCAATATTTCCCGGTTATGGTTTTTTATCTGAAAGTGCCGACTTTGCCCGTGCATGTGAGGAAAATAACATTGCTTTTATGGGGCCAACGGCTGAACAAATTTTAGAGTTTGGTTTGAAGCATCGTGCACGTGAATTGGCTGCGGCCGCCAATGTACCCATGACACCAGGCACAGGTTTATTGGCAAGTTTGGATGAAGCACTCGCATCTGCTGCAGAGATTGGCTATCCAATCATGCTGAAAAGCACCGCAGGTGGTGGCGGAATTGGTTTAACCCGCTGTGATGATGAACAATCATTAAAAGATGCGTATGAAAGTGTAAAGCGTCTAGGCGAGCAATTCTTTAAGGATGCAGGTGTTTTCCTCGAACGTTTTGTCGATAAAGCCCGTCACGTAGAAGTACAAATTTTTGGTGATGGTTTAGGTCAAGTCGTTGCCTTTGGGGAGCGCGATTGTTCATTGCAGCGCCGTAACCAAAAAGTCGTTGAGGAAACACCTGCACCGCACTTACCAGAAGCAACCCGTCAAAAATTGCACCGTGCTGCTGTAGAGCTTGGTCAATTGGTGAAATACCGCAGCGCAGGTACGGTTGAGTTTATCTATGATGCTGCCCGTGATGAAGTGTATTTCCTTGAAGTGAATACCCGTTTGCAGGTTGAACACCCAGTCACTGAAATGGTGACGGGCTTAGACCTGATTGAATGCATGCTGAAAGTGGCGGCAGGTGATGCTTTAGATTGGGAAAAACTCAGCAATATTCAACCCAATGGTGCTGCCATTGAAGTGCGAATTTATGCGGAAGATCCAGTGAAAAACTTCCAGCCAAGTCCGGGTGTGTTGACGGATGTGTATTTCCCTGAAGATATTCGTGTGGATACTTGGGTGTCTACAGGTACTGAAATTTCACAATATTTTGACCCGATGATTGCCAAAATTATTGTGCATGCTGCAGACCGAGACAGTGCGATTGCCAAGTTAAAAACAGCCTTGGCTGAAACCCGCTTGAATGGCATCAGCACCAACTTAGACTATGCGCATACCGTAGTGTCTGATGCACGCTTTGAAAATATGCAAATTTGGACACGCCTGCTGGATGATTTTAAATATGTGCCAAATGTGATTGAGGTGCTGCAACCAGGTACACAAAGTACGATTCAGGATTATCCGGGGCGTGTGGGCTATTGGGATATTGGTGTACCGCCATCAGGCCCAATGGATGATTATGCATTTCAGTTGGCCAATCAAATTGTCGGTAATCCAAAATCGGCAGCAGGTTTTGAGTTTACCTTACAAGGACCAAGCCTGAAATTTCATGCCGATAGCATTGTAGCCATTGCAGGTGCGCCATGTAGCGCGACTCTAGATGGTGTGAATGTCGATTTTTGGCAACCGATCAGCATCAAAGCAGGGCAAACATTAGTACTTGGACAAGTTGAGTCGGGTTGCCGTACGTATCTTGCAATCCGCAACGGACTAAATGTACCTGAATATCTAGGCAGCCGCTCAACCTTTGCATTGGGTAATTTTGGCGGTCATGCAGGGCGAGTGCTGCGTGCAGGTGACATGATTAAAATGGTCAATCCAAGCTTGCCTTTAGATGGATTGGAAATTGCAACAGCAGCACCGCAAGCTGTAGCTGCAGAACGTATTCCAAGCTATGGCAAAGAATGGAAAATTGGTGTGCTCTATGGCCCGCATGGCGCACCAGATTTCTTTAAACCTGAATATATTGAAGAATTTTTTGCTTCAACATGGAATGTGCACTTTAACTCAAACCGTTTAGGTATTCGCCTAACAGGCCCGACACCATGCTGGGCACGTGAAAATGGCGGTGAAGCAGGTTTGCATCCATCCAATGTGCATGACTGTGAATATGCTATTGGGGCGATTAACTTCACTGGTGATTTCCCTGTGATTTTGGCTAAAGATGGCCCAAGCCTCGGTGGCTTTGTTTGCCCAGTGACGATTGCCAAAGCAGAACTTTGGAAGATCGGTCAACTGAAGGCAGATGACAGCATCAGTTTCTATCCAATGAGTGTGGAACAGGCCAATGCCTTAGAAGTTCAGCAAATTGTAGATATTCAAAACTTTGCTCAAGCACCTGAAAACTCAGAGGTGGCAATTTTTGAATGTAAGCCTGAAGGGATATTGGCAGTACGTGAAGCAGATACGCATGCACCTAAAGCGGTGTATCGTCAGGCAGGTGACAGTTACATCTTGCTGGAATATGGCGAAAACGTTCTCGACCTTGCATTGCGCTTACGCGTCTATCGTTTGATGCAACTCATTCGTGAGGCGAAGATTGATGGCATCTTAGAGCTTTCACCAGGTGTGCGTTCACTGCAAATTAAATATGATGGATTGCGTTTTAGCCAAGCGAATTTGATCCAGTTTTTATTGGGTCTCGAAAATGAGATGGGAGATTTGAGCCAAATCAAGATTCCATCCCGTATTATTCACTTGCCGATGGCATTTGAGGACTCGGCCACTTTAGGTGCTGTGGAACGTTATCAAGAAAGTGTCTGTGCCAAAGCGCCTTGGTTGCCAAATAACGTCGATTTCATTCAGCGCATTAATGGCTTAGACAGTCGTGAGCAAGTCAAAGACATTCTTTTTGATGCAAATTACTTAATTTTAGGTTTGGGCGATGTGTATTTAACTGCACCTTGTGCAGTGCCAATTGATCCGCGTCATCGTTTGCTCAGCTCGAAATATAACCCTGCACGTACTTTTACTGCAGAAGGCACAGTGGGTATTGGCGGTATGTACATGTGTATCTATGGCATGGACTCACCAGGCGGTTATCAATTGATTGGCCGTACACTGCCTATTTGGAATAAGTTTAAAAAGAACAAACAGTTTGGCGATCAGCAATGGTTCTTACGCTTCTTTGATCAAATTAAATATTATGAAGTAACCGAAGCTGAACTGGATCAATTCCGTGCTGACTTTGCCAATGGTGTGGCGGAAATCAAAATTGAAGAAACTGAATTTGATTTTGCAGCCTATCAAGCCTTTTTGGAAACAGAGAAGGACAGTATTGCCGAATTTAAAGCACAGCAGCAGCAGGCATTTACAACTGAAGTTGAACGCTGGAAAGATGAGTTCGATGCACCTGCGGAAATGGAAATCCTGCAAGATGATACCGACTATAGCCAGTATGCAGCTTTAAATGCATCGATGACCGGCAACATTTGGAAAATTTTTGTCGAAGCTGGACAGTCTGTGAAGAAAGGTGAGACTGTAGCCATTATTGAAGCGATGAAAATGGAGCTTCCAGTCTATGCCGATGATGATGGTATCGTGAAAGCGATTATCTGCCGTGCAGGACAAACGGTACATAGCGGTGAACCGCTGGTTTATATGGAATAAACATGACCACAACCACCATTGTTGGGAAAAGCTCAGACAACTTGTCTGAGCTGGTTTTCCAAAAAATAAAAAACGATATTTTTGATTTCCAGCTCAAACCGGGCGCACGTTTTACCGAATCTGAAATTGCCGAATTATATGAAGTAAGCCGTACACCCGTACGGCAGGCTTTATACCGTTTACAGCAAGATGGCTATGTCCGAGTGCATTTTCGTAGCGGTTGGGAAGTGAAGCCGCTGAACTTTAGGGCTTATGAAGAATTGTATGATTTACGGATTTTGCTGGAATGCTATGCCATTGAGCAGCTCTGCAAAATGGAATCAGAACAACTCAAGCAGGCTTTACAGACATTGGTGAATTTGTGGTGTATTCCGCCTGAACAGTTTTTGCATGATTTAAAAACTTTATCGATGCAAGATGAAGCATATCACTGCCAATTGGTTGAAGCAATCGGCAATAGTGAAATGGCAAAGGTACATCGGGATGTAAGTGAAAAAATCCGTATTATTCGCCGTTTAGATTTTTCTAAAGATTATCGAATTGAAGCCACTTATGCAGAGCATCAACAGATTTTACAATTGATCCTTGGACATAACGTGACAGCGGCATTGGAGAAAATGCGCAGCCATATTCAGCAAAGTAAAGAAGAGGTGAAAAAAATTACTTTGGAAATGTTGGCGCGAATGGCATAGAAGTATTTGCAAAAGATCTACCTCATGGAAAGTCTTGGAAAATATGCATTTTACGAGTCAATCTGTGTCGTTCGAGTAGCGCTTAGAGCTACAAATATCTGTATTCATTGGTTAATATGATGGAGAAAAATAAAAAAGACCACCAAGGGGAGATTCTTTATTTCAACTTTAGAAAACGCGATTTCTTTGGCGACTGAACGCCATTTCGGACAAGTCGATAAAGCTGGACAAGCCTATATTCAACATCCACTTCGTGTGATGCAAAATGTGCAGCATCTTGATGCTAAAATCGTCGCTGTATTACATGACATTTTAGAAGATACTGCGACAACGACGGATGAGCTTAGTGCTATGGGTTTTCAAGCGCATATTATTGACGCGATACTGGCACTGACTAAAACAGCAGGTGAGAACCGATTTCAAGCTGCGCAGCGTACCGCTAAAAATGCAATTGCTTGTGAAGTAAAACTCAGTGATTTGTATGACAATATGGATTTATCTCGCCTAACAACGGTCACAGCAAAAGATCGACGTCGTTATCATCAATATTTAAAAGTTAAACGTAGATTAGAGCGTGCTCGGAGCGTCCATTTACATCTGATCGATTTAAATCTAACAACAGATTATCCGAGATTGCAATTTCAAAGTTCACAGCAAAATTTTCAATATCTGCTCAATGCGATGTTTGATCTTCAGCATTCATTAGGTGGCATTCAGATTGGAAGTCCACAGGAGTGGTGGATCTTATTTGAAGATGTCAGCGCATATTTTGCATATTGCCAAAGAAAGGGAGTGGTTCCTAACCAAGCAACGTTCTTCGATTTAATTTTAAACACAGATCGGGACTATTTCGGTGGCATCTTTCAATCTGAACAAGATCGGCAATTATTTTTCTCTATGTTTAACGTCTTTATGCAAAATCATTTTTATCGCGTGGAAACTGAAGGCTGATTAGATAGATTGCATCAGCAATAGAATAAAATCACCTTTGATTGATGAATTTTATCTAGATAATTAGATGCTGAGTGTCATTTAAGAATATCTCGAAATGCTTGATTTCGAGACGTTTAAAGTGATTCCATCCATTGACATCTCCAATGAAACATGTGGCCATGCTTGCTGAGCCTTATGCCTCAATCCTACATGGCATCATGGTGGCTGCAGGGTTTATCATTCCAACTTTGGTGTTGATGTGGTTGTATAAACGAAGTGAACGCCTGAGCCAAGCGACATAAAAAAAGCCCTCACATTTGAGGGCTTTTTTTTATTTTACTTCAGGTAAATCAAACCAAATCACTTGAGCATCTTCAAGCGCTTCAATTTGGCTATCTTCTAAGAACGCAATTGCACCACCAGCTTCAACTTTATGTTCAGCAATTTGCACTGAACCTGAAATAACATGGATATAGTTGATATGCTGCGTTGCATGGATATCTAAAGATTGACCTTTCGTCAAAAATGCAGATTTAACTTCCGCTTGCTGGCGAATATGCATAGCTGCATTGTCATTTGGACCGACAATTAAATGCCATTGATTGGGTTGATCGCGTGGATCACATTTAATTTGTTGATAGGTCGGTTCAGCATCACGTTCATTTGGAACGATCCAAATTTGTAGTAAATGTACATCTTCATCACCTTGGTTCATTTCGCTATGACGCACACCTGTACCTGCGCTCATCAGCTGCCATTCACCCGCAGAAATGCCACCATGGTTGCCCATGCTGTCTTTATGCGTAATGGTACCTTTTAACACACAAGTTAAAATTTCCATGTTGTCATGTGGGTGTTGACCGAAACCTTCATGTGCTGCAATTAAGTCATCATTAATTACACGAAGCGCACTAACGCCCATGTATTTCGGGTCATACCAGTTACCAAAAGAGAAGCTGTGTTTAGACTCAAGCCAGCCCATTTTTACGTAACCACGGTTTTCACTTGGATGTAAAAAAGCATTCATGGCATTCATCCTTATCTTAATTATTGAACATGTGCCTATTTTAAGATTGAACTAAATCGGGATATATAGTTTTTTAGCGACAATTCATCCTATTTTTGCAACGATCATTCATGATTGAGTCTTTTGTTATGCATGAATGCACAGCTATAAAAAAAGCCTGCACGAAGCAGGCTTTTTTAAATGTGACTAAAATTATTCTAAGAATTTAACAGTCACACCAGATTTCACTTTCTTACCTAAGTCATTTGCATCCCAGTTGGTCAAACGAATACAACCGTGTGACGCAGTTTTAGAGATAGCAGATGGGTTCGGTGTACCGTGAATACCGAATGATTTTTTGCTCAAGCCAATCCAGATATTACCAACAGGACCATTTGGACCAGGTGGTAATGAAAGTGGTTTTTTGTTGTTGCCTTGAACAAAGTTAGACGGTGAGTAGCTGTACCAAGGGTTTGGTGCAACACCTGTGACTTTGTAAGTACCTGTAGGCGATGGAGTATCAGAACTACCAATCGTTGCAGGGAATGAACCGATCATTTGGTTGCGGCTATTAAACAAGTAAAGTTGTTTCGCGCCTTTATGTGCAACGATCAGGTGAATATCTTCAGGAACTTCGTTACGAATATTCGCTACTAAGATTTTTTCACCAGCTTTTTTAAATGTCGCTTTGGGATTCAACTTTTTCAAAAAGTCTTCATCCATGTGGAATTTTTCACCCAACATTTCAGTCACACGTGTGTAGTACAAGCCTTTCATTTTTGCTTGTAATGCATAGTCGTGTGGAATCGATGCTGCATAAGGACCTTTCAAGTCTGCGTCAGTCAACGTGTATTCAATAAATGCAGGTTTAGAACCTTGTTTCGCAATCAGCGCATCCCAAGTTTCTTTGGTTAAAGTCCCTGTAGGTTTCAAGCTATTCATTTGTTGGAATGAAGCGATCGCCTTTAAGGTATTTTTACCACTAGTACCATCAATTGCACCTGGTGAAGCATGTGCATTATTGAGCATGACATGCGCACGTGCATAAACAGGGAATTGACCTTTACCGATATTGTCATACCACTGTGCATTATTTAGGTCATTTAAACCCCAAGCAACTTTGGCAGCAGGCGAAGTTGATGTTGGAGTTGTAGCAGTCGATGTAGCAGGTGCAGCACCGATGTCGGCTTTAACATCTTCTGATTGTTGCAAGCTGTCTAAAGTTTGCGATGCTTGGTTCAGATCTTCTTGTTCTTGAGCGCTAATCTGGCTAGTTGCAGATGAAGCTTCAGTCGCTAACGGATCAATGGGATCCTGAACTGCAACATTAGTCACTTTTTTTGGCGTTAATGGTTGTTCAGCAGTAGATGCGGCAATAGCTGTACCAGCAAATATGCAACTTAGGCTCAGTGCGAGCATGGTGCGAACGAACATGTAATTCAACCTTAAGAATTATTCATTTACTGTGTATTAAAAACTGGATAAGTATTACAGAAAAAAAGTGGAGATGCAGTAGTTGTTTTGTGTAAATATCATTTTTGGCACTCAACATGATCGGTTTTTAAATGTTTGAGAAGTTATTATATTTACAACCTTTTTGATATGATGATGCCAATATCGAATTAAGTTGGGAAAGTGAATGACGACCTTAAAAAATGATCGTTTCTTGCGTGCCTTATTACGTGAACCGGTAGATGCAACTCCGGTTTGGATGATGCGTCAGGCTGGCCGTTATTTACCAGAGTATCGTGAAACACGTGCACAAGCGGGTGATTTCCTATCCCTTTGTAAAAATACAGAATTTGCTTGTGAAGTTACTTTACAACCTTTGCGTCGTTATGACTTAGACGCAGCCATTTTATTTTCAGACATTTTGACTGTACCTGATGCGTTGGGTTTGGGACTGTATTTTGAAGCAGGTGAAGGTCCGAAGTTTCATAAAACTGTACGTACCGAACAAGATGTACTGAATTTACCTAAGTTTAATGTAAAATCTGACTTAGATTATGTCATGAATGCTGTGACTACGATTCGTTCAGCATTGGGCGGACAAGTTCCTTTGATTGGCTTCTCAGGCAGTCCTTGGACATTGGCAACCTATATGGTGGAAGGCAGTTCAAGCAAAGATTTTCGTTTTACGAAACAAATGATGTATGCACAACCTGAAGTACTGCATGCTTTATTAGACCGTTTGGCTGTGGCGGTGACTGAATATCTCAATGCGCAGATTGATGCAGGTGCCCAAGCTGTACAAATCTTTGATAGTTGGGGTGGGGCATTAGCACACCGTGAATACATTGAATTTTCACTAAACTACATGCAAAAAATCGTGGCAGGATTACAGCGTGAAAAAGATGGACGCAAAGTTCCTGTGATTTTGTTTACCAAAGGTGGTGGTCAATGGTTAGAGCCAATGATTGCAACGGGTGCAGATGCCTTTGGTTTAGATTGGACTACGCCATTAAATGTGGCGCGTCAAACAGTCGCAGGCCGTGCAGCATTACAAGGCAACTTAGATCCAGCAACATTATATGGTTCGCCTGAAGCGATTGCGAAAGCGACGCGTGCCATGTTAGATGATGCATATGCCAACGGTGAAAAAACCGGTTATGTGGCGAACTTAGGTCATGGTATTACTCAGTGGGTAGATCCAGCCAATCCAAAAGCCTTTATTGATACGGTACACGAATATAGTGCCAAGTATTTATAAGGCTTCAAGGAAATAGGTTTAGGATTCAACTGTGGTCAAGATGATAAAATCATGTTTTGAGTTCTCTTATAAGGCAGCTTCGGCTGCCTTATTTGGGATATTACTGCTGATCGCTTTTGCATTAACTGCAGCAATGGGAAGTCAGGAATATTTTGGCTTTTTCCGTTATGACTATTTATTGTTTTATGCACTGATCATTCAAGTGTGTTTACTTTACTTAAAACTCGAATCTTGGGCGGAAGCCAAAGTCATAGCACTGTTTCATCTGCTGGCTATGGGGATGGAAATATTTCTCACTCATCCACACATTGCCTCATGGCAATATCCGCAGCCTGCGGTTTTCAAACTGCTGACTGTGCCATTGTTTGCAGGTTTCATGTATTCGGCGGTGGGGAGTTTCTTTGCACGTTCGTTACGTCTATATCAGGTGTCGTTCAGTAACTTACCGCGTTTTGGCAATATGCTGTGCTTAGCCGTTTTGTCATATCTTAATTTTATGACCAAATTTTTTGTGCCAGATATTCGTATGCTTTTGTTTGCTTGGAGTGTGGTAATCTTTTGGAAAACCAAGCTCAGTTTTCAATTACAAAATCATGTGATTCAGTTGCCTATGTTACCGGTGCTGCTGGTTTTGGCATTTTTGATTTGGATCGCAGAAAATATCAGTACCTTCTATCAAATTTGGTTATATCCAAGTCAGGTCGATGCATGGCATATGGTCGGTTGGGGGAAACTCGGTTCTTGGTATTTATTGCTATTACTCAGTTTGGTTTTAGTGCTCAAAATCCTTGGAAAACGTGATGAAAATGGTACTTGGTTGCTCAAAAAATAGTGAATAAGAACGTATTATTTTTAGCCAAAAGTTTTAGATGAAAATGTTTTGCCTTATCTGAAAGATCAAGTTAATCTACAGGTGTGTAATCAAAATTACACATGTTTTAATAATTAAAAACAATGGAATAAAATTCCCTGGAGAAGTGCTATTTTAAAAAAATTAGCTTTAGTTGCAGTCGTTGCACTAGGTTCTACAGCTGCTTTTGCTGACCGTGACGTAGGTTGTGGTGTTGGTTCTCAAGTTTGGGCTGGTCAATCAGGTAAAATTCCTAAAATTTTAGCTGCGACTACCAACGGTATTTTTACTAACCAGTTACTTGGTATTACCTTTGGTACTTTAGGTTGTAGCGGTACAGGTACAGTGACTGCTCAAGCGGTAACATTTACCAATGAAAATGCTGAATCACTTGCTCGTGATATGGCAGTTGGTCAAGGTGAGAGCCTGAATGTTTTGGCTGAGCTTTTAAACATCCAATCAACAGATAAAGCACGTTTCTTTGCTGTGTCTAAAGCAAATTTTGCTGAAATCTATTCAGCTGAAAACCAGTCTTCTCTACAAGTACTTGCTTCATTACAAAGCGTAATGGCGAAAGATGAAGTACTTAAAGCATACGTTTAATCGATGCTTTCAAAACCCTGTCTCTCGGCAGGGTTTTTTATTATCTAAAATATATAAAAATGGATTTGAATATAACTGAATGAAATCAATTGCTTTATTTTGTACCTTTATGATTCCGAGCATCTTATATGCGCAGCAAATTGTAGATCCAAACCTCTCTAAAACCGTAGAGCTACAGCGATATATTGAACTTGCACAATCAAAAAAACTGTCTGAACACATCAGTTGGCAACGACTTTTATATACAAATCATAAAGGACAAAGTGAAGTTGCTTTTTCAGGTTACTTTCTAGCTGAAAATGGCCGTCAAAATGCCCAAGCCGAATTAGAGGCAGATGTCGCTGCACTGTTTCAAACCGCCGAACATAATCAAGCCTTTCGTTGTCGTTTCCCTGCGCGTAGTCAGTGGCTGATGCAAGAATTATCCATCCGTTCAGAGCAGTTACCAGTAGTGAGTTGCCCTGAGTTTGATGAATGGTTTGGGAAAATTAAGCCGTATAAAGCGACATTAATCTACGCCACAGACTTTATGGGGAATCCAAGTTCTATGTTTGGACATACCTTGTTGCGTCTCGATCCGAAAGATCAGAAAGAGCTAAATTTGGTGTCCTATGCCATTAACTATGCAGCGACAGTTGCAGGTGAAGATAACTGGTCTTATGCATGGAAAGGCTTAACAGGGCAATATCCTGGTGAATATTCCTTAATGCCGTACTACCGGAAGGTGAAAGAATATGGTGATTTTGAAAGTCGTGATTTGTGGGAATATGAGCTAGCACTGACCGAGCAAGAAACCAGTTATTTGGTTAAACATATTTGGGAAATGCAAAATGTCAGTTTTCCCTATTATTTCGCCAGCGATAACTGTGCTTATCGATTATTAGGCTTAATGGATTTGGTTCGCCCGACACTGAATTTAACCGAGAAATTTAAAGTCGCTTCGATTCCCGTTGAAACGATTAAAGCAATTAATGATGAACAACTGATTCAAGCAGCGGTGTATCGTCCTGCATTAGAAACGCAGCTTTTATCACAAGCGCAGCAACATGGATATCGTTTAGCACGTGAAGCGCATAAGCTCGCTGAAATTGAACCTGCGAACATGTCGACAGCACTCGCTCAGTTTAATGAAGCAGAGCAAGCGAAAATATTGGAAATGGCGTACGACCATCTGTATTTATTACTGATTGGTCGAAAGGTGAGTGCGGAAGAAACGCAGCCTAAATTGCGTCAAATCTTGGCCTTACGTAGCCAATCTTCACAACCCAAACAACGGACTGAACCTAAGCAGCCAAGTCTAGATCCAGTCAATGGACATCATGCGCGAAATTTTTCAGCTACCGTGGGTGAAGTTCAAAGTAACCAATATATCGAACTTGGTCATCGTCAGGCATATCATGACTTGATTGATCCACAAGGTGGCTTTCGGATTGGTACGCAGTTGATGTTTTGGGATGGCACGATCCAATATCGTGACGACCAATTCAAGATCAATCATTTTGATTTTTTATCGGTCAATTCTTACAACCCAATCACGCCATTTAAAACACCGCTAAGCTGGGGTTTTAATTTTGGCTGGCAGCAAGTGTCAGTAGATGCAGGTCAATTTAGCGAAACGAAACAACATGGTGTAGCTGAATTAAAAGCTCAATCTGGATATAGCTGGGCCAATCAGGAACGCACACATTTGTGTTATGTGCAGTCTCAAATGCAGGTGCAGGGCGGCAAGTCACTAGATGATGGATGGCGAGTGGGCCTTGGGCCGACACTGGGTTGCCAAAATATTTGGTCGGAAAAATTCAATAGTTTGGTTCAGGCAGAGCTTCCGTATTGGGAAGACACACATCAATGGAATCTGAAACTCGATGCTGAATTACAATATATCGTCAACCAACAAAATGCTTTAAGACTAGGCTATGAATACCAGCAGCAAGATGATCAAGATTGGAATAAATTGATATTGAGTTATGTATTTTTCTATTAATTTTTAAGATAGATAAAATGTGAAATATCAAATAAAATTTGTTTTTTTATGTAAGTAAAGCAAGGTATGATTGCTAGCTTTGTAATAGCTGTGGTTTGTGTCACCGAATGAATCAAGAATGTATTACAGGTCTAAGTCAGACTTGGAAAGATATTTGTGATCAATATACTGAAAATGAACATCTTGCAGCATTGCAATTTATCCAAAGGCATGTTGAACATTTAGTTACTGTTTTTTATGAACAAATGTCACGTGAGCCAGAGTCAGCTGAATTTTTTAAAGACGATATCATTCAAAAAAGGCTCATCGACACTTTAAGAAAATGGTTGTTAGAAACGTTTAATGTCGCACTGAATGGTGAATTTGAAAGCTCAGTCAAAAGACAGCAGAAAGTTGGAATGGTACACGCGCGTGTTGGTATTCCGTCATGGTTCATCATGCGTGGTGTACGTGAAATAGAACGTAAAATATTTGAAATTTTAGAGCTAAACCAAACGCAAAATATTCTCCATATGTGCAGTTATATTGTACAAATTATGGGGTTCAGCACAGAAATTATGTGCCGATCTTATGAGATCAATACGGAAAAAAACCAAGAAACAAAACACAATTATCGCTTATTTTCAGCGATGCAAGATGTGGCCGTGCATAAAGATAAACAACGGGGTTCATTGCTCGACTGGGAAAATGAACTGATGTTTAAAATCTTTTCGGGCAATGTTGGTTTTTATCATCCCTTATTTTCAAAATCAGAGTTTGGGCTGTGGTTCATTCATAAAGCGGCATATGCTTTTTCTGGTTCAGATCAGGTGCAACTGATTATTGACCGAATTTATGAAGTGGATCAATTAACCCAGCAAACGATGCAGATGACGGAAAAAGATCAGCTGCAACAGTTGATTCAACAGATTCGTGAATTGAACCGTGAAATTCAGCATCTAGTCGATCAATTGTTTCAGGTGGCTGAATATATTGAGTCTGGCAATGATTCTTTGACTCAACTCCTAAACCGCCGCTATCTCAGTACGATTATTTTACGTGAAATTACCTTTGCGCGGCAAAATGAAACGCCGTTGTCTTTGCTCGCCTTTGACGCGGATTATTTTAAAATGATCAATGATAAGTTTGGTCATGCGGCAGGTGATCTTGCGCTCAAATTTATTGCCGAAGCTTTACAGCGTTATAGTCAAGGTAGCGATTATGCATTCCGTATCGGTGGTGAAGAGTTCTTATTACTCTTGGTCGATACTGGTGTAAACCGTGCGATGAAAATTGCAGAAAATATTCGCCAATATATTGAAAAGGGTTTGATCCGAACGGCACAAGGTCAGCAATTTAGTTTTACCGTAAGCATTGGTTGTGTGCAGTATGATGGACATCCTGACTATCAGCGTTTCTTAGATGCCGCAGATCATGCCTTGTACGCAGCAAAAAATAATGGTCGAAACTGTATACAAGTCACAAAGCATTTGTCGTATATCTAATTCATCCTGAGAATAAAAAAACTCCCATATGTGGGAGTTTTTTTATGGGGAAATACGCTTTATGCGAGATGTACGTAAGCGTCCGCTGAACACACCTTATGAATTCATCCTATAAGCCTTAATTTAGTCCCCACTTAGAAACAAGTGGGGACTTAAATTTATGACTACAAATAATCAGACATCCATCGCATCTCTTGCGA
>NZ_VOZT01000061.1:0-18304 GCF_013419625.1 Acinetobacter sp. YH12070
ATAATCTTTTTCAGATTCAATCAATAATTGAACCGCTCTATCTCTGATTTCAGGGGTGTATTTTACTTTTTTCATCGGGACATTCTCTCAAGAAAAGTGGTCTCCGACAAACCCGGTACGGTTCACAATCGGCATTACGCCATTATGGGGTATGTCCTTCTATGACAGATGGAGGAGACTGTTACCAGAATGCATTAGCAGAGCGGATTAATGGAATATTAAAGCAGGAGTTTTTAATTACACGATGTCAAACCATGAAGGAGTTAGATCACTTAATTGCGGAATCTATTATGATTTATAATTGTTATAGACCACATTTAAGTTTAAATATGAACACCCCGAATCAGACGTATGAGCAAACTAAAACCGAGCTAATTGCTTAACTCGGTTTGAAGTGGAATACTGTCAATCTATTTCAGGACAAGACACTCAAGCGATTCATATTCAAAGGAATGATGATGCAGGCGCTCAAAGAATATCTATTTGCACAAAAGAATAATTATCAAGGTACAGTCGACGAGGCGTTTCAGGATTTGGCGGTGCAATTTAGCCGGATGCAGGATGCTCGAACCCACTTAGGCGGAGCTGCCTTAGTGGTGTATTTTAAAGGTCAAAAAGTTGTGGATATTTGGACCGGTAAAAAATCAGCCGAAGAAGCTTGGAAGTCCAATACCCCCTCGGTCTGTTATTCCACGGGTAAAGGCGTACTTGCAACGCTAGCACATATTTTAGTGAGCGAAGGCTTTCTTGATTACGATACTCCCGTTGCAACATATTGGCCGGAGTTTGCTCAAAATGGTAAGTCGGATATCACATTAAGGCACATACTGAGTCATCAAAGTGGTTTATACGATATCCGTAATATCATTGAAACAGCATCCGAAATGGCAGATTGGCCGCATATGCTCAACGTCATTGAACAAGCTAAACCACGTTTTGGGCCGACAACTGATGCGGCATATCAACCGTTAACCTTCGGCTGGCAAGTAGGTGGTTTACTTGAAAAGGCCACAGGTCGACCGCTTACTGAACTGATGCAACACTATTTGGTTGAGCCTTTAGCATTGGATCATGCTTTTTTTGGCGTACCAGAGCATCAACTTGGTAAGGTTGCACGCTTGATTCCGAAAAAGAAAAAAGAAGAACGCACTATAGATGCTTCTGTTCAAGAAAATACTCAAGTACAGACAACGAAAAAAAAGACGGATACACGAAAACCATCAATCTTTGATCAGCTCCTACAACTTTCGGGACAAAATTTGCAAGACTTTCAAGATGGTATGATTCCAAAAGGAATGCGCAAGTTTTCATTTTTTAGTGATGAGGGTTTACAAGCCATTATTCCTGCGGCAACAGGCGTATTTAGTGCCAATAGTTTAGCGAAAATCTATGCCATGCTAGCCAATCATGGCCAGTGGCAAGGACAGACCTTAATCACACCACAAGTTTTTGAATCTTTAAGTAAAATTCAATATAAAAAACGTGATCGTATTATGCCTTTACCAATGAATTGGCGTTTGGGATATCATCGAATTTTAACTTTAGGTAAATCTAGTGAAGGTTTTGGACATATAGGTTTTAATGGTTCTGGGGCCTGGTGTGATCCGCAGCGTGATTTAAGTTTTGCTTATACACATAACTTTGCGACGGGTTCAATCACTGGCGATTATCGCTTATGGGGCTTAACTCAAGAAACGCTACGCTGTGCAGACAAAGCACTTAAAGGACGTAAGGGCTGGCTTTAAGATACTTTGGAATAGAACAGAAATTGGGGAAATGTGAAAAATATGCTATTTTCCCTCGCAGTTTTAGATTGCTGTGATATTCCTATGAAAAAAGTTGTTTTGATTCCCTTAGTAGCAACATCGGCGATGTTGGGTTGTCAGGATTCAACTCAAACGAAATTAAAGGAGATAGAAGCAATTACTGCTGAAAAACAGCATGCAGCATGGGTCGGTAATTTTAAAGGCACAACACCTTGTATGGGCTGTCTTTCTCGTTGTGAAGATTGTCCCGGTATGGCTGTGGCTCTTGAGCTACATGAAGACCAAACCTATACACTTACTCGTGAAAGTCTAAGTGGTCATAACGAAGTAGAAGTGCTAAAAGGTGTAATTCGTTTTAAAGATGAATCAAAGCAGCAGCTAGAACTCATGAAAGTGCAAACGCGCAATCTTTTGTATGTAGATTTGGATCAGCAATTGCTAGAAATTCGTGAAGACCAGACGGCGAAACGCTATCAAATGCAGAGTGATTTCCTTTTAAATAAAGCAGTTTAAGCATTCGTAATTTATATTAAATTTGCCTGATCATTGTGATAGCTCAAGATCGGATTTTTATTGTCCAAACTCTGCCATTTATTTCACTATTAGACAAAAAAACAGTATGCTTACACCTGTAAAAAGGAGCATACATGTATCAAGTACTTGCACGAAAATACCGTCCACGAAATTTCATTGAACTCGTGGGGCAAAACCATGTGTCACGCGCACTTACTAGTGCCTTAGAACGTGGTCGGTTACATCATGCGTATTTATTTACAGGTACTCGTGGCGTGGGTAAAACCACCATTGCCCGTATTTTGGCAAAATGTCTGAACTGTGAAACGGGTGTAACTTCAACGCCGTGTGAAGTCTGCCCAACGTGTAAAGCAGTAAATGAAGGTCGTTTTATTGATTTAATTGAAATCGATGCGGCATCACGGACTAAAGTTGAAGATACCCGAGAGCTTCTCGACAACGTTCCTTATGCACCAACGCAAGGTCGCTTCAAGGTTTATCTAATCGATGAAGTACATATGCTCTCTACGCATTCATTTAATGCGTTATTAAAGACTCTCGAAGAACCGCCAGAGCATGTGAAGTTCTTATTTGCAACCACAGATCCACAAAAATTACCGATTACTGTCATTTCACGTTGCTTGCAATTTACTTTGCGTCCTTTAGCGGTGGATGAAATCACATCGCATTTGACAGATATCTTACAAAAAGAACAAATTCAAGCGGAGCAAGATGCGATTTGGCAAATTGCTGAATCGGCTCAAGGTTCACTGCGTGATGCATTGTCACTAACTGATCAGGCGATTGCCTATGGTCAGGGTTCAATTCAGCACCAAGATGTTAAAGACATGTTGGGCCTAATTGACCGTACGATCATTTATGATTTGATTTTAGCCATTCATCAAAATCAGCGTGAACGCGTGAGTGCTTTACTCATGCAATTCCGTCAACAAGCGTTGGATGTGTCGCTGGTATTAGATCAGTTGATTTCAACGTTACATGAACTGGCATTATTACAATACTTGCCAGACTTAGCGTTGAAATATAGCGCTGAGATCAATCAAAAAATTATGCAATTGTCGCAGTTGATTTCAGCTCAAGATTTGCAGTTGTATTATCAAGTCGCATGCAAAGGTCGGGCAGACTTGCAGCTGGCAGTCACGCAAGAGCAAGGTTTTGAGATGTGTGTGCTGCGTCTATTAGCATTCCGACCATTACAGCCAAACGAAATGTTGGTCTCTGCCGTACAGCAAGAGTCAGCCGCACAGCCACAGCTTGCTCAAAATCAGGCCGAAACAGTTCAGCCGACTCAAACACAGTCTTTGCAGCAACCCAATACCGTTGTTGAGTCTGCTGCACAGGTTGCCACTGTTGAGCAGCCTGAAGCTGTACCCGCTGTAGACACATCGCCAGCTTTCGATGATTTTGATGATTCACATTATGATGACGATGATGGCTATGTTTCTGCACCTGCAGCCGACGAACCTTCATCTGATGATTTTTTAGATGATCCTGAAGAGGATGTGATTAGCCAAACTTCTACAGCATCTACAGCAAATGGCACTCTAGATACGCAAGAGGTTGCACCGGTTGAGTCTGTATCGACACAGCAAAATGACACGCTTGTTATGGATGCCGTGGCAGAAGATACATTATTTGATTTAGATCCGACGCCGAGTACTGAAACTGAAGAAGTTGATGTGAGCGCTATAAATTTTGAAGATATTGCACCTTTAGAACCAACAGCTTTAGAGTCAAAAAGTGTAGAGCCTGAAACAGCTCAGCCACATTTGATAAATGCCATTGAACCACAACATGTGGTGAATGAATCAGTTTCGGGTGCTCAAGGCGACAATGGTTTTGATCTAGCATCACCACAAGTTACGCAAAGTTCCGTTTCTTCGGATGTTGTTCAAACGGGTTCATCTTCTCCCTTGATGCCACAAGATATTTTGACTTTACAGCCTCAAACCCTTGAAGGTGAGTGGACGGTCGAAAAGTGGGAGTATTGGTTCCGAAATAGTCAACTTTCACCTGCGGTACAAGAGTTGGCGCAGCATGGCATTATGCGCGGTACGATTGACGGTGAATCGACTTTCCATATTCCAAAGCGATACGAAGCTTTAGTGACTCAATTACAGCATGTATTGGAACAAGCCATTCATGCACAATGGTCAAAATGTCGTTTCCATATCAGCTTTGAAGATGTCGAAGAAACCACACCGTATGCTTTACAGCATGTCCGCAAAGAAAAAGCGTTTGCACGTGCAAATGAGTTATTACATGCAGAGCCTGTTGTGAAAGACTTACTCAAAAGCTTTGATGGTGAGTTGCAAAATATCCAGCTCAAATAAGTTTTAAGCTGGATATAAAAATTAAAGTAAAAACTGAGTTAAAGCATCTCGCATTTCATCGGGTATCGAGGTGCTTTTTCGTGTTTGGCGGTCAACAAACACATGCACGAAATGTCCTTGGGCTGCAGCCTCATTTTGTCCTTGTTTAAAAATAGCCAAGTCATAGCGCAGTGAAGAATTACCAATTTTTTCAATCGCAACCCCAACTTCAATGATTTCTGGATAGGACAGTTCTTGTAAAAAACTGCAGGCTGAATCGACCACTAAACCGATGATCGGGGTATTTTGCAAATCAAAACCGGCATGTTGAATCAAGAGTGCATTTGCAGCGGTATCAAAATAGCTGTAATAGGTGACATTATTGACGTGGCCATACATATCGTTGTCTGCCCAACGCGTTTGGATTGGAAATAAAAATCGATAGTTTTGGCGGCGTTTAGTTTCAGGTTTCATCGTTGGTATTTTCTTTATTTCAAAAATGAGTGAACTTTAGGCATAAATTGATTGGTAAATCTGGCGTGCATCTTCAAACTGCAGTTCTCGCGGATTATTTTGTAATAGTCGTGTTTGTAATAATGCGTCTTCTGCTAAACGATCGAGCATATTTTCAGGCACATTCAGTTGGCTGAGTTTTAGCACCAAACCGCTCTGATCTAAATGATTTTGCATATGATCAATAAATAAATCACATAAACCATCGGTACAGCCCGTACTGTATGGGTCTAGCCAACTCATAAGTTCTGCATAATGCTGCTTGGCCTGAGGTGCATTAAACTTTAACACTTCAGCGAGAACCAGTGCATTGGTATGACCATGCGAGAGATGAAAGTGTCCACCGAGTGGATAGGCGAGTGCATGCACCGCTGCAACTGGAGCATTAGCAAAGGCCTGACCTGCAAGCATTGAACCGACTAGCATGTGCTGACGCGCTTCGAGGTTATGTCCATCTTGTAAAACCAGTGCTAAGTTTTTATTTAATAAACGCAAAGCTTGTTTGGCGAGCATATCCGCATACGGATTTTTTTTGATTTTTGATGTATAGGCTTCAATGGCATGCACCATGGCATCGATACCTGTCGCTGCGGTAATATGTGCGGGAAGATTTAATGTAAAGTTCGCATCGAGGATGCAGACATCGGCATACAGTACAGGGGAGACGATACCAGTTTTGGTGGTTTCACCTGTAGTGACGATAGAGATTGGTGTGACTTCAGAGCCGGTCCCTGCCGTTGTCGGGATCAAAATGAGCGGTAAGCGTGGTCGTTTTGCATTAGCAACACCATATAAATCACTGATCTGTTGTGTTTGCTTAGGATGAGCCAAGATCGCAATAATTTTAGCCACATCCATTGAACTGCCACCGCCAAAACCAATAATCAAATCCACTTTTTCATTCTTGGCAAATTGAACTGCATCCAAAACTATATGTTCTGCAGGGTCAGCTTGAATACTGGAATAAATCACATAATCTTGATGGATACTTTCTAAAATATCCAAAATGGGTAAATGTAATTGTTGTTGCAACATACCGGGGTCGGTCACAAGCATAACACGCTTGGCTTGAAAGTCGCCTAGGACCTCTCTCAGTTGGGAAATAGAGCCTAAGCCTGAAATAATATTGCTGACGGTTTGAAACTGAAATTGACTCATTGGCTTATCCCTAATTTTTTATATCCAAATAAACATTATTCTTGAGTGTTGATATAGGATTCATC
Organism: Acinetobacter sp. YH12070; assembly: GCF_013419625.1. Classification (NCBI taxonomy): domain Bacteria; kingdom Pseudomonadati; phylum Pseudomonadota; class Gammaproteobacteria; order Moraxellales; family Moraxellaceae; genus Acinetobacter; species Acinetobacter sp. YH12070. Next base: position 6,349 of record NZ_VOZT01000061.1, read on the forward strand.
CTATAAATAACTTAACATAAGACGCTTGAAATAAAAGTAGTCTTGAGGTTGTTATGTCATCCAGCACGCCATATAAGGTGTTGTGTGTTTGTTTAGGAAATATTTGCCGTTCACCTACGGCTGAAGTGGTTCTCAGACATTTTTGTGATGAAGCGCAACTCAATATTCACGTCGACTCTGCGGGTACGAGCAATTATCATCCGGGCAAAGCGCCTGATCTTCGTAGCCAACAGCATGCAAAATTACGAGGCTATAACTTATCTGCATTACGCGCACGTCAGTTAACGGTTCATGATTTTATTGAATTTGATTTGATTTTGGCCATGGACTACGAAAATTTAGACAATATTCAAAACCTCATGCAAAAGGCGCAGCAACAATTCGGTCAACTACGTGCACAAGTGTCTTTGATGAGTCAACATGATCACCAATATCCACAACAAGAAGTACCAGATCCGTACTATGGTGGTGATGCAGGGTTTGAACATGTATTAGATCAATGCGAATCTAGCAGTCAGGCTTGGGTCAATTATTTAAAAACTCAGTTACAAGCACAGCAAAAAAATTAAGGTTTAAGAATGCAAATTCAAACACAGGTTCAGCTTAAGCCATTTAATACATTAAGCCTCGATGCTGTTGCATCGCATTATGTACGCGTTCAATCGGTAGAAGATATTCAAGCAGCGCTCGACTTTGCCAAAGCTGAGCAATTAAATGTATTGGTACTTTCAGGAGGCAGTAATATGCTGTTGCCTGAGCAAATACATGCTTTAGTGATGCATATGGATATTCAAGGTATTGAATATGTACAAGACGATGCCGCAACCCAAACTTTAAAAGTGGGCGCAGGGCAAGTGTGGCATGACTTTGTGCTTTGGACGACGGCACACCAGTTTTATGGCTTACAAAATTTGGCACTGATACCTGGTTTAGTCGGTGCTTCACCTGTGCAAAATATTGGAGCTTATGGTGTTGAGGCGGGTGAATTTATTGAATCTGTGCAGGTCTATGACCGAGTAACAGAACAGCAAAGTAGTATTAGCGCTGCCGATTGCCATTTTTCATATCGTCATAGTATTTTTAAAGATGAGCCAGAGCGTTTTATTATTACGCATGTCACGTTTAAACTTTTAAAACATGCCGATTTAAAATTAAATTATGGTGATTTAAAGCAGGCAGTAGGTGAAGACTTAAGTGCAGAAAACCTACAACAACAAGTCATTCATATCCGTCAAACCAAACTTCCAGATCCAAAAGAATTTCCAAATGTCGGAAGTTTCTTTAAAAATCCTGTGATTAGCCAGCAAGCCTTTGACCAAATTGCGCTGCAATTTCCAAATTTACCCCATTACCCACAACCAAATAATGCGGTAAAACTGGCAGCGGGCTGGTTGATTGACCAAGCAGGTTGGAAAGGGAAATCTGTGGGTTCAGTGGGTATGTTCCATAAGCAAGCTTTGGTTTTGGTCAATTACCAGGACGCCACGCTGCAAGATGTGCGTACAACTTACAAAGCTGTACAACATGATGTTTTTGAAAAATTTAATATTGAACTACATCCTGAGCCTGTATTATTTGATACAAATGGCTTGATTCGATCTCACGCAGATCAATAAAAACACATAGGTTTTAGATTTATGCATAAAACACATTGGATGGTTCGCTTAGTACAAATTGCCGCAGTGCTATTTGTACTTTTGGGCTGTCTAATGATTTTTATCTATACGCCGTTTTATTCTAAATTGATCGTTAAAAGTTTAAATTATTTCGTTCCTGTAGAAGTCAATCAGCTCGCAGCGCAAAGTCAAAAACTCGGCGCCTTGAGTGATGATGATAACTATGAGCCGGGTTCTGACTTATGGATAGCGCGCCAAGCGTATTTAAAACTCATGGAGCAAGCCATACAGTCTGATGAGCCTCAAGATTTAACCCTTATACAAGCACGTTATAAGGCGTTACAGCAGCTCATTGAAGAAGAACATGAAAAAGAAAAGAATGATAGTCAAAAGGACATACCGAAAGTACCTCTGCTGAATCCTTCTGCGTCCGAGGCGGCTTCTTCTGAAGCATTGGCGGAAAATCCTGCTCAAAAAATGAAAGAGCTGCTTGAGCTCAATAGTGCGGAAAATAAAGGACTAATGACTCAATATACCGAGTTCTTAAAAACCCATGAAATTGAGCAAGCGGCTTCAGAAGCGGAACCGATCGATGATGAAACATATCTTGATCTTGCCAAAATGAAAGATAAAACCCTGAAGCAGCCAACCGCAGAGCCGTATGCGATCGTGGTGTTAGGTGGTGGTTTAACCTTAGATAAAAATGATAAAGATATCGTAGTGAATGACTACACACGACTTCGACTGGAAAAAACACTCGATGTTGAACGAGCCAATAAGTTACCGATTGTACTGAGTGGTGTTGAAGCACCGTATATGCAAGCATGGTTGAAGCAATATGATGTTGATGCGAAATTGCTTGAAGACCGCAGTATGAATACTTGCGAAAATTCACGCTTTAGTTCGTTACTTTTACAGAAAAAAGGCGGCGCACCGACGGTTATTTTAATCACCGACCAATATCATATGCCTCGAACACGGCGTTTATTTGCATTAAATGGTATCGAAACCGTTCCTGTTGTTGCACCTATGCCAACGACATTAACCACATGGCGACCAAGTGAAAAAAATTATGACCATAGTCGTCGTGCCAATTATGAATTATTAGCTACCTTACGTGACGTTTGGTTTGGCTCAAGTGACTGTCGGGAGGTCCCATAATGTCAGATATCCCATTTCTTAATCCTTCGATCCTTAAACAATTAGATCTTCCTGTTCCAAGTCGAGAATTAACCCCACAATTATTAGAACCGCTAAATTTAAATCGGCCGTTTGAGCCTAGTGTCGAAATACAATCTTATCGACGACTCTACGGCTTAGATGCCTTGAACTGCGAACATTGGCAAGGCTATGTAGAAATGCCTTTGTTCAAACTACATGTACAAGTGTTTCAACCGAAACTAAAGGCTGAAACAGATGTCATTAAAGGCACTGTATTTTTATTACATGGTTATTTAGAGCATAGTGGAATATATCAGCCGATTATTCGTGAGCTCTTAGATCAAGGTTTTAGTGTTTTGACCTATGATTTACCGGGGCATGGTCTAAGCAATGGCTCGCCAGCCAGTATTCAAAACTTTGACCATTACCAACAAGTTTTGGAAGCGGTATATCGTTATGTGAAACATGCAGCTCAATTACCGACACCGTGGTTAGGGATTGGGCAGAGTACGGGTGGTGCGATTTGGCTGCATCATCTGTTAGATTTTGCTGAACATCGCAAAAACCCTTATGTCGAACGGGTTTTATTATTATCTCCGCTGATTCGTCCTGCAAAAACGGCATGGTGGCATAACTCGGTTGGATTAGGCATTATTCGTCGTATTAAACGTGAAGTGCCACGTCATTTTAGACGGAATAATCACAACCCTGAGTTTTTACGTTTTGTACGTTTAAAGGATCCTCTACAACCTCGAATGATGGGGATGGATTGGATTTTGGCCATGTCAAAATGGATGCAGGAAATGGAAGAACGACCTGCGTGTCGTATTCCAGTGTGGTTAGCTCAAGGCGCACAGGATCAAACGGTGGATTGGCGTTATAACATTGAGTTTATACGTCGTAAATTCCGTTTACAGACGCTTCTCATGCTTGAAGAAGGTTCACATCAGCTGATTAATGAACGTGCCGATATTCGTGCTGCATTAACAGGTTTGATCCCGGCATTCTTGCATGCTCAATCCAACAGTAAGTCTTATTACTAACTGATGTTACGCACGTAAAAGTAATTACGCATTTTTAAAATGATTTTTAATTTTATTCGACGGAGTCTTACATCTAGAGATTAAATAAAAGGATTAGCCTTCGGCTGGAGGTACTCTTACGAAACATTGTTTCTCATTAGGCAAAATGAGAAGCAAAGCTTCGCAAGGAAACCATCTTGCGGTGCAATGCACCTCACTGACAAAACTCGTTCACTAGCATCTACTTATTCAAACTATCGCAAAAACTTTTTTGATTAGATGTCGTCCTGTCTCAAACACTTGCGGATGACGTTGCCGCGTATCGTTCTTTTATTTGAATCAAATTGCGCTTCTGGTGTTACTGCGTAACATTAGTTACTAATCAGGACGTTTATAAATGAATCAGTGTTATTGATCTAGACGAAAAAAAAGAGGCGTAGTCGCCTCTTTTTTATGCGGTAAGGATTAGAACTTTTCTAGATGGGCCATATTCCACATACGGAAATAGAAGTTTTCCTCATCTTTATTTTCACAGCTGAGTAGCTCCCCATCTTTTAACCAAAAATGTAGCTGTGCATAGTTTTTAATTTCACGGTTATTAATGCGCTGCGCTAGATGGTGCGCACGGATATCTGATGGATGTTGTAAACCTGCTGAGGCAATAAGTTCAGATAAGCCATGCAAGGTATTTTTGTGGAAATTAAAAACACGTTCTGCTTTGGTCGGAACATGGATAGCTTTTTGACGGTCTTTGTCCTGCGTTGCAACGCCAACAGGACATTGGTTGGTATGACAGCTTTGAGCTTGAATACAGCCGACTGCAAACATAAAGCCACGAGCTGAGTTCACCCAATCTGCACCAATTGCCATGGTACTGGCAATATCAAAGGCACTAATAATTTTTCCACTGGCACCGACTTTAATTTTTGAACGTAAGCCTGCACCAATTAGGGTGTTATTGACAAAGAGTAGGCCTTCACGCAGGGGTGTCCCCATATTATCAATCAGTTCTATCGGTGCTGCGCCAGTCCCACCTTCAGAACCATCTACCACGATAAAATCAGGTGTAATCCCCGTATGTAACATAGCTTTTACGATACTCATAAACTGCCATGGTTGCCCGATACACAGTTTAAAGCCTACAGGTTTACCTTCGGAAAGCTCGCGCAATTGCTGAATAAATTGCATCATTTCAATAGGGGTGCTAAAGGCAGGATGGCTAGATGGAGAGATACAGTCATGTTCACGGCTGACACCACGGATTTGAGCAATCTCTTCGGAAATTTTGTCTTTAGGTAAAATGCCACCATGGCCTGGTTTTGCACCTTGAGATAATTTGATCTCAATCATTTTGACTTGAGGGTGCTTGGCTTGTTCAGCAAAACGTACAGGGTCGAATTGACCATCAATCGTACGACAGCCAAAGTAACCACTACCGAGTTCCCAGACAATGTCGCCACCATTTTCTAAGTGATACGGACTGATACTACCTTCACCGGTGTCATGGTAGAAATTGCCCATTTTTGCGCCTAAGTTTAAGGCACGAATGGCATTGGCACTTAAGCTACCAAAGCTCATCGCAGAAATGTTTAATATCGATGCGCTATACGGTTGCTTACATTGTTCATTACCGATGTTAATACGGAATGTTTCAGGAATGGCAGGAATGCAAGGTGACAAGGAGTGATTGATAAAGCGGTAATCATTTTGGTAAACATCAACAATTGAACCAAATGGTTTATCTGCATTTTGGTTTTTTGCACGTTGATAGACCAAGCTACGTTGCATACGAGAAAAGGGCAGTGCATCTTGATCAGATTCAATAAAATATTGGCGAATTTCAGGTCGAAATTCTTCAAATAGAAAACGAAAGTGCCCCATGATGGGGTAATTTTTTAAGATCGAATGTTTGTTTTGTATGACGTCATACAAACCCAATAAACTCAAAAGCCCAGTAATGACCCAGATACTATTCAATAAGGTTTGTGGAATAAAATATTGAATATAACGAGGGGAATAACCTAAATGAAAACTCGAAATGAGTAGGAAGATAAAAATACAAGCAAACCAAATGGAATGCCGAGAAAAAAAAGTATTTAGTAGCTTGTGGCGAATAGTTTGCGCTGGACTGGCCATATTTTGAAAAATCTTATTCAGCTCATTTGCTCATAATTTGCCGAGTTTATGCACAATGCTCAAGCTTTAATTTGTTGATTCAGTGTAGCATTTATAAAAAGCAGCACTGAAGTTGGATGAATTTTTCATTTAAATCCAAATCAGATAAGAAAAGCAGGAATGTTCTTTAAGAAAATTTATGAAAAGTAGCGCGGTTCTTGTTATTTCACAGTGTACAAAATGGAGGTTAAAGTGATTTTACTTTCTAAACACGAGGTGCTGAATATGACTATGAAATCTATTCGTTATAATAATGCCGACCTAGCCTGCCTATGTCAGTAATTGATTATAGCCATGAGAAATTAGCGCTACGGCATAAGGTATTCAGCAGATACTTATGCTGTAGTTCCTTTGACCTAAACGACTAAAATTACAAAAATATTCTAAGAAATTATCCAGTCCCAGCGTTGGGACTTTTTTATGTGTTGATATTTTAAGGGAAAATCTAAGCATAAATAATGTACTAGATATTCATTATGCGTTAGAAGTTGTCACCTCAAATAAAAGAATGATACGCGGTAAGGTCATCCGCAAGTGTTTGAGACAGGACTACATTTATTTAAAAATGTTTTTGCGATACTTTGAATAAGTAGACGTTAGTGAACGAGTTTTGCGGATGACAATGGTTTTGGGTACTTTTGCCGAAACAAAAGTACCTCCAGCCGAAGGCTAATTCCTTTATTTAAACCCTAGATGTAAGACTCCGTCGAATAGACTTAAAAATCATTTTTAAAATGCGAAATTACTTTTATGTGCGTAACATTAGTTAGTATTTAAGATAGTAGAAAACCTTAGATCGGTTTAATCATTGCGTTGTTGTACAACTATAGCGACTTCTTCAGGTTCAATTTTCTGAATCTTTTTCCCAAAACTACGCAGCCACCATGTTAACTGAGAGGTAAATGGTACTGTTGCACTAACTTCAACCCAGCCATCTTCGGTTTTTTGAATCACTTGATCTTTACTTAGCTGACTTTCTTCAAAATAAACTGCTTCTGATTCCGACATGGTTAATTTGAGCTGAATCATTTCAGTCGGCTTATTGAAGTCCACACGGAAGCCAAGCGCTCCAGAGTCAATATAGGCATCAATATCAAAATCGACAGGGTGTAATGCACGTGAATTTAAGACTGTAGCTGATTTAAAACGATGTAAAGCAAAGGTTTGGATGTCTGTTTTGTCATGACGTGTGCACACCAAATAAATAATTGCACCTTTTTGGACCAACGCCAGTGGATTTAAAATATAGGTCTTTTCTTCGCTTTGTTGTCCACGACCTTGATATAGACATTCAAGTTGTTTGTCTTGTAGTAAGCCTTCATAAATCGATTGCTGTGCAGCTTTTTCAACCACAGGAGGAATTAATGGCTGAGTTGCTGGTACGATACGCACGCGGTTAATCCACTGACGGACATTATTTTGCGACGACAGACTTCGACGTGCGAGGTCAAACCAAGGATTCATTTCTTCAATTAAGCTCGGTGGAAGCAAATGCTTTAGATGCTCCTCCACCATCATAAAGGTGACCGCTTGCGAGCTGGTCATATGTGGCAAGCTTTGAATCGGTGCATCAGAACGCCAACGCCAGCCTTGCGGCGTTGTTTTACTGCTCTCAATTGGGAAACGTAGAGAAATTTGATTTAAGTCACGCTGAATGGTGCGTAGGCTGATATCAATGCCTTCACGGTTCAGTATTTCTTGTAATTCACGCGTACCCATCCACTTACCTGTGGACAGTCGTGAAAGAATTTGCCACTGACGATAGAGGCTGTTCGACGTTTCTTTTTCTTGTGAAGACATAATCTAGTGCTTGAACTTGGACTTAAATGAATAAAATGATGCTGTGGGACACAATAAGAAATCTTCCTGCGTTAAGCAAGTCTTCATCTAAAAAAACTAAGATGATTTTAATAACGCAATTTGACACAACTTGAGCAGTTACATGCTGTACCACTTTGCAAAAATGATGCATAAATAATCAAAGAGAAGCAGCATATGTATTGATGGCATATATATTGCTATATCTGATTTACAAAACATGACAAAAACATGGAGTTGCTATGCTGAAAGAAAATCGTAATACAACTTCAAATGGAATTGAGGGTTATGAGGCAAAGTTGGTTAATACTTCTGTCTCTACATTAAAAATTTTACCACTTGCTCGAGGATATGCGCTGTTTAATCAATTCAATTCGGATTTTTTTAATGAAATGCGCGACAGCAAAACGGTAGCTAAAGAATCATGCCAACGGATAGAGCAGTGGTTATCACAGCATACGCTTGATGAATTGAAGCAACTAAATCAGGTTGCAAAACAACATTTTCTCTATGAAGGCATTACTTTTACAGTGTATGGCGAAGATGAGGGCATTGAACGCACCATACCTTATGATCTTATTCCGCGTGTGATTGCACGAAAGGAATGGAATAATTTATCTCTAGGCTGCGCACAGCGCGTGAAAGCACTCAATCTGTTTTTACATGATGTCTATCATCAACAAGATATTTTAAAAGCAGGAATTATTCCTGAACTGCAAGTCTTAACCCATGAAGCCTATTTGCCACAAATGTATATGCATGGGCTAAAAGGTAAAATTTATAGCCAAATCAGTGGCATTGATATCATCCGAGATCAATCAGGCGAATTTTACGTCCTTGAGGATAATCTTAGAACACCGTCTGGTGTGTCGTATATGCTAGAAAGCCGTAAGATCAGTCAAAAACTGATGCCTGAACTTTGCCAGCAAAGCAACATCATGGGGATTGAGCAGTATCCGCAGCTTTTACGTGAAATTCTTGCAGAAAATGCCTACGTCGATAACCCGTTTATCGTGGTTTTAACCCCAGGGCGTTTTAACAGTGCGTATTATGAACATGCTTTTTTGGCAAGGGAGATGGATGTACCCTTAGTGACATCGCGTGACCTTTATGTAGAAAACGATAAGGTTTATGTGAAAACCATTAAAGGCCGACAACAGGTTGATGTAATTTATCGTCGTGTGGATGATGCTTTTCTCGATCCATTATGTTTCAAACCTGACAGTACTTTGGGCGTAGCAGGGCTCATGTCAGCGTATATGCAACATAATGTGGTCATTGCAAATGCACCGGGAACAGGCGTAGCAGATGATAAATCGATTTATCCATATGTGGATAAAATGATTCATTTCTATTTAGGCGAACAAGCGATCCTGAAAAATGTGCCGACCTATCAATGTCGTGAGCAGAACGAATTGGATTATGTGCTCTCGAATATCGAAAAATTGGTGGTCAAAGAAGCGCAGGGTTCAGGTGGTTACGGCATGCTGATCGGTCCACAAGCTTCTTTACAAGAATTAAATAGCTTTAAAGATAAAGTGGCCGCAGCACCACATTTATATATTGCACAGCCGACTTTAAATTTATCTGTCAGCCCAACCCTAAGTGAGGCGGGTGTTTCGGAACGCCATATCGATTTACGCCCATTTGTACTGAGTTCACCATATCGAACTGAAATTGTACCGGGTGGCTTAACTCGTGTCGCGATGCAAGCAGGTTCATTGGTAGTGAATTCTTCTCAAGGCGGCGGCATTAAAGATACGTGGGTAGTAGACGATTTACGCTCATAGCACTCCAGTGAAGGAGCAAAACATGATTTTATTAAACAGTAATGCAGAACATATTTTTTGGTTGGGGCGTTATTTAGCACGTACTCAATATTTATGCAGTATTTTCCCTTTTCAAGATGTTGATACGGCATTGAGCTATGCACATGCTTTTTGTTTGCCAGCATTTGATGCCGACTCAATGAATGAGTTAGTTTTAAATGCGGAGCAGCCGGCGTCATTTTCCAGCCAATTTCAATATGCGCAAAGTAATATTCAGGACTTAAGGGGTGTACTTTCAGCAAAAAGTTATGCAGAACTCAGCCGTTTAATTCGTAATGCGAGTGATAACCCAGGTTATATCTGTGACGTGGTAACAGATTGCCAAGATGTTTTAGAGTCCGAATCTGAAGATGTATTTTTATTTTTTAGTTTAGGACAAGCCATAGAGCAGCTTGATCGCCAGTTACGCATGCAGCAGGACATTCAACACACCCTAGCGAAGATTGAACATATTGTCATGGCTTTGGTTCAGTTTGGATGGGAAAGCGTGCAAGAGGCATGGTTGGCACTTAAACAGCAGCCGAATAGCCAAAACTTCTACCATTTCAGTGATCATATCCAAAATATGTTTGAGGTGGCTGTATGAGGCTCATGATCAACCATCAGACCCATTATGTTTACACTGATGTGGTTAGCAGAAGCATTCAATATATCAAAATGACCCCATCCACTAATGCGCATCAACAGGTGCAAAATTGGGATGTGAGTGTGCCGGGGCAACGTGATATGCAATTGGATACTTTTGGTAATGTGTGGTTGACCACAACGCAGAGCGAACCTTATCTTCAAATGACCATTATGGCGCAGGGCATCGTAGAGATGAATTTGAGTTCAAATGATTCAAATGCGGATGATTTAAACCCGAAATTGTTTTTACAGCCAACGCCGAGTACGCAGTACGATATTCACATGAAAAGTTTTGCCGATTGCTATGTCCCTCGTATCAATCGTGCCAATCTGATTCGTTTGGCTGAAGCGATATTGGCGCATATTCCCTATGTATCGAATCAAACATCGGTACATACTTCAGCGATTGATGCTTTTCATCATAAGCAAGGGGTATGTCAGGATCATAGCCATGTCATGATCGCAATGTGTCGCTATTTGGGTATTCCTGCACGTTATATTTCTGGGTATTTATTTGTGCCGAATAGTAGCCACCTTGCCAGTCACGCTTGGGTAGAAGTCTATATCGAAAATAAATGGTATTGTTTTGATGTCAGTAATCAGCTATTTACACCACAATCACATATTTATGTTGCGATTGGGCGGGACTACTGGGATGTAGCTCCAGTTCGAGGCGTTCGTGATAAAGGTGGTATTGAGTCTATGAGCTCAATTGTACAAGTGCTGAGTTGTTAATCATTTGAGGGATAAAAATGACCTATTGTTGTGCATTACGGTTAAAAGATGGCATGGTATTTATCAGTGATACACGGACAAATGCAGGTGTTGACCATATTTCAGTTTTTCGCAAACTTTATTCCTTTGGTATTGTGGGTGAGCGATTTATTACCATCCAAACCTCTGGAAATTTAGCCACAACACAAGCGGTCATTGGGCATTTACAAAATCAGCTAGAGGTCAAACAAGAGCCGAATTTATATAGTGTAAATACGATGTTCGAAGTGGCTGAATTGGTCGGGCATACCTTAAAAAAAGTCATCTCAGATGTCACCTCAGATATTTTAGAACAAAGTAATTATTACTGTAGTTTATTGGTAGGCGGTCAAATTGGCAGTGCGGATATGCAGTTATATAACATCTATCCACAAGGCAACTTTATTTGTGCGACACCAGATACCCCATATTTTCAAATTGGCGAAAGCAAATATGGCAAGCCGATACTCGACCGAACTTTGCGTTACGATATGCCGCTCGATGAAGCAATGCGTTGTAGCTTAATTTCTTTTGATTCAACGATACGCTCAAATGTGTCAGTGGGTATGCCTTTAGATGCTTTGGTTTATAAAAAAGACAGTTTAGAAATACCAAATGGTAAGCGCATTTATGAAGAGGACCCATATTTCACCATGATCAGTAAAGGCTGGTCAGAAGCATTGCGTCAGGGCTTAATAGAATTGGCAAAACCAACAGCTGACTATTTTCAATAACGATTTGATCAACGAATAGATCAATTTAAAAAGCGAATAAAAAAAGCGAGATAAAAAAAGCCCAGATTTGATCTGGGCTTTTTGATTTGGCTAATTGTCCCGTCCTGAAATAAGTTTACACCTTAAGAGACTTATTTTATGGAACATGCACAAGAACAACGAGTTAAACGCACACAACGTGATTATAGCTTCGCCTTTAAAATGATGGTTGTACATGAAGT
>NZ_VOZT01000005.1:0-93957 GCF_013419625.1 Acinetobacter sp. YH12070
AATCCATGTTGCAAAGCGACTGAAGCAATTGAAACGTCCGGTGCTTTACAAGCCTGAACGATCTGCTGTTTAAATTCAGCACTGTATGTTCTTCGTTTTTTCGCAAGAGATGCGATGGATGTCTGATTATTTGTAGTCATAAATTTTAGTCCCCACTTGTTTCTAAGTGGGGACTAAATTAAGGCTTATAGGATGAATTCAGAAGGTGTGTTCAGCGGACGCTTACGTTCCTGAGTTCAAGACTTTACAATCTTGAGCGGTACCACTGAGCGCATTACCAATCACCACACTATTGGCTAAATAAGCATGCTCAGAGGTACTATTTAGTTCGATACCGCCACTGTTCTTCAGTACTGTAATATTATTGAGTGCTAAACCATCACGTAAGTTAACAGCAAAACCTTTGTTTTTGAAAAAGGTACTATTGGCAATGATATTTTGAGGGTTACTGAACACCAACTTGCTAATGTCTGCGAGCCCATTTTGATTGTAAACAATCGCTCGACCAGAATTGCTTTCATTATTTTTGAACAAAGATGTATAGATTTCATAAGCCGGTGCTTCTGAGTAAATTGCCCCGCCATCTACCGCTTTGTTGTTTTGAAAAATCGTGGTTCGTATATATAGACGGCTCGCTACAGCTGCGCCATCTTCTGAAAATCCAACATTGTAGATTGCACCACCAAGTCGTGCATAGCCATCTTCAAACTTTACATTTTCAAGTGTGAGTTTTTCATTATTAAAAATGATGCCGCCTTTATCAGCACATTGATCTTGCTTACATCCTTTAAATGAAATTTCTTTAAAATTGATTGCAAGTAGTTCTTTTTCGCTATCATTAATATTAAAAATTTGATCCTTACCCGTCATTTCAATGACGGCATTATTAAGACCGAGTACAACATCTTCATTGACGTTACTGTCATACGCCGTTTTCAGATTCAGTTCCGCTTTAATATCAATTTGGCTCTAGACTAGCAGAATAGATATGTTAGTCTAGAGCCTCAATTTTTTTAGTGAGTTTATAAACTTCATTTTTTTTCAGAGAAATTGAGGCATAGGCGTCTTTACCCCCGCAACCATTATATCCGGCTTCTGGCATACCATTATTGATATATTCTATGGCTTCACGAAGTGAACATTCCTTGTCATCCTTTACAACATCTTCAGTGGTTGTAACGGTAATTTCTGCGCTAAATGCATGACCTGCCATGAGAAGCATGCCAATGCCTATGCTCTGTTTGAGCATATCCATCTCCTTAAATATTTTTTATCTTTTTATTCTTAAGTTGCACAATCCTTGCAACATTAAAATATTTTTATGTACTTTGTCACAGCTTGAGTAATTACTCAAGAATTTTTATTGCTTACCGATATTCATCAATTAGGGCAAAAATTTGTCTTAAATTGGCATGACTCAATTTGACTTTTTCACCTTTTAACATCTGAATCAGTTGTTCTAAAGAGCGAAGTAAAATAGACGCCTGATGCGGCCCATGTGCCAACAAATAATCCACAATTTGTTGATCCATATGGATGCCACGTCGCGCTAAAACAGAGTTAACGAGCGCTTGACGGTCTGCGTATAAGCTACCATTCGGCACTTTCACACTAACAGCCTGAGTTAATCTAGACTGTAGGTCTGGCAGTTCAAGTTTGAGTTCAATTGGCGCCAGTCGAGATGAAAAGACCAATTGACCACCTTCTTCGTTATTATAGTTAATCAGGTGAAAAACGGCTTTTTGCCAATGTGGAACTCCACTGATGGCTTCAATATCATCTAAAGCCACCAAGTCATAGCGATCGAGCGAAGTAATCGCTTCAGTGGGCGCATCGAGCAATTCAAGCAATGAAACTTGAATTGCTGATTTGCCAATTTCTAAATAGGAGTCACATATTGCAGAGAGTAAATGGCTTTTTCCTGTGCCAGCTCCGCCATAGATATAGAAACGATTCATTAATCCTGCATGTAATTGACGTACACCATCGATTACATGTCCCCAACTCGGCCCAGAAAAATCACTAATTCGGGCATCGAGCTGAGGTTCTATATCTAACTGCAATTGACGCATATCTATATTTTAGCCTTATCAATCTTTATGTTCTGATCGTTCAATGTTACTCGAAATTTCAGGATCTTGCAGCGAATTTGCAGACTGATTTTTGAGCTCGATATCGACAGCAATTTGATTGGTTTCTACGCTTAATGTGCCAATTTCAGCATCATTCACTACGAGTACATCATTTCGGTATAAATTACTTTTCTCATAATTTTCACGCGCATGACGTAATAACACCACAATAATCGCTGCAACGGGTAATGCAATGAGCATTCCGAGCAGTCCTGCCAATTGTGCGCCTGCAAGTACTGCAAAAACCACAGCCACTGGAGACAAACCAATTTTGTCGCCCAATAAGAATGGCTGAAGGATATAACCTTCTATCGCCTGTCCCACCATGAAGACAACCAGCACTAAGGCTAAATGCACCCAATCCAAACCGAATTGGAATAGACATGCCACAACTGCCGAAATAATACCGACTGCAAAACCCAAGTACGGAATAATGCTGGCTAAACCCGCAATCATCCCGATGATGATGCCGACCTCAATACCCACCAATTGAAGTCCAACCGCATATACAACGCCCAATAAGAACATTACCAAGAACTGGCCTTTTACAAATGCGCCTAGAACTTCATGACATTCGCCTACGATGGTTAATGTGTTTTTTTCGTATTTGCGTGGAATAAGGCGACGCATGTTTTCTAACATACGTTCCCAATCTAATAGGAAATAGAAGGCAATAATTGGAATTAACACAATCGTGCCACCAATTTGTATGAAGTTCAGACCTGATTGAGCCACTTTTAATAACATGGCTTGAATACTGTCTGCACTATAATTGGTTTGAATATACTCCATGATCGCTGCTGACATTTGCTCTGTATCAATTTCCATCGGTACAAGATTAAATGTCTCTGATAACCACGGCAGGAATGTATAGTTGACCCAATGAATATTGCTTGGAATATTGTTTTTCGCATACATCAACTGTTCCCATACCAGTGGTACGAGGAACCACATTGCAAGGAATATAGCGACACCAATTCCAATAAAGACCAAACTGATAGATAACCAGCGCGGCAAGCCAATATTATGTAATTTATCGACTAAAGGGCTAAATAAATATGCAATTAGAAATGCGCCGATAAAAGGAACAACTACAGGCTTTAATAAGTATAAAACCCATATGATCAATGCTATCCCAGCAAGAATAAATATTCGGCGCAAGGTGCGATCACCCATATAAAGTCACCTTTTTTCAATGTAATCGTTATAGAAAGGAAAATATTTTAATAAAGATAACATTTTAGTGCGAAATAGCATAAGAGTTTTGCATATTCAGGTTATAATCCCCGCGCGAATGCGGAGACTTCATTATGAGCAACTCAACTTCTACCCCAAACACTGGTTTAAGCTACAAAGATGCAGGTGTCGACATTGAAGCGGGCGACGCGTTAGTCGATCGTATCAAATCTGTCGCGAAACGTACTGCACGTCCTGAAGTAATGGGCGGCCTAGGCGGCTTCGGCGCTCTTTGTAAAATTCCTAAAGGTTATGAAGAACCTGTTCTCGTATCTGGCACAGATGGTGTTGGTACAAAATTGCGTTTAGCATTGAATTTGAACCGTCATGACACAATTGGTCAAGACTTGGTTGCAATGTGCGTAAACGATCTTCTTGTATGTGGTGCTGAACCACTGTTCTTCCTTGACTACTATGCAACTGGCCACCTCAACGTTGACGTTGCAGCAAATGTTGTGACTGGTATCGGTGCGGGTTGTGAACTTGCAGGTTGTGCATTGGTTGGCGGTGAAACTGCTGAAATGCCAGGTATGTATGAAGGCGAAGACTATGACCTTGCAGGTTTCTGCGTAGGTGTAGTTGAGCAAAGTAAAATTATTGATGGCTCTAAAGTTAAAGCGGGTGACGTTTTAGTTGGTGTTGCATCTTCTGGCGCACACTCAAACGGTTACTCACTTCTTCGTAAAATTTTAGATGTGAAAAATGTTGACCTTACTCAAATCGTTGATGGTCGTCCACTTGCAGATACAGCAATGGAACCAACACGTATTTATGTAAAACCAATTCTTCAGTTATTGAAAGAAGTGGATGTACACGCTATGGCGCACATCACAGGCGGCGGTTTACCGGGTAACTTACCTCGCGTACTGCCAAATGGTGCTCAAGCGGTAGTGAATGAAGCATCTTGGGAATGGCCAGAATTATTCAAACTACTTCAAAAAGAAGGTGGTGTTGAACAATTTGAAATGTACCGCACATTTAACTGTGGCGTAGGTATGGTTCTCGTGGTTGATGCAGCCGATGCTGACAAAACAGTTGAATTACTCAATAGCCTTGGCGAAAAAGCATTCACAATGGGTCACATTGCAGATAATGCTGAATCTGTTGAAGGCGCTGACGAAAAAATCCGTGTAGTTTTCGCATAAGCAACGTTCATGATTAAAATTGCTGTACTTGTTTCAGGCAGCGGATCTAACCTGCAAGCCCTGATCGATGCCAATCTATCAGGTCAAATCGTTGGGGTGATTTCCAATAGACCTGACGCTTTTGCACTGCAACGTGCAAGAAAAGCAAATATTGCAACTGCAGTCATTGAACATAAGCAATATCCAAGTCGTGAAGCTTTTGATGATGTGATGCATCAACAACTGCTCGACTGGGATGTTGACTTGGTGATTTTGGCAGGCTTTATGCGCATTTTAAGCTCAAAATTTGTCAAAGCATGGGAAGGGAAAATGATTAACATCCACCCTTCTTTGTTGCCAAATTATAAAGGCATGCATACTCATCAACGTGTGTTAAACACTGGTGATGTTTTCCATGGCTGTACAGTTCATTACGTGACTGCAGAGCTAGATGCTGGCCAAGCGCTTGCTCAAGGTGTGCTTAAAGTCAATGTGCATGATCATGCTGAAAGTCTAGCAGATCGCATTCACGTGCTTGAGCATGTGATTTACCCTCAAGTCGCAGAATGGATCTGTAATGGTACGATCCAACATACTGCTGATGGGGTGTTATATCGCAATCAACCGATGCAAGCACCTGTTCAATTCTGCAAGTTTTAAAATCAGTTTTATCTATTTTAAATAGAAATAAAAAACGCATCCTTGGATGCGTTTTTTATTTGACTACATTTAATCATTCATGTTTGGCATGAACCGCTAACATTTGTTTGATCAGCTCCACCGTTTCTACTGGTTTTTCTAATGGAAACATATGACTCCCACCAACCACTTTAAATGGAATCGCAAATTTTTTCTCGACCATTTGTGGAAAGTGCCGAGCCAAAAATGGCCCCTGCTCTGCAATTAACTGCTGCACAGGCACTTGTGGTTGAGCCTGTGGTAACCACCACAGCGAAGGATTGGTTCGAAAAATATGAACCTCATCATCACGTGAAATCGTCAATTCCACCCCACCACGCAGTTTATCGTCCATCAAGGCATGATCAATATAAGCTTGATAACAGTCTGGATCGAAATCTTTATAAAAACCTTTCGGCCTTAAAAGCTCTGCTGCTTGTTCACGGCTGTCCCAATGATCACGACGACGTTTAGACAAGCCTGCGGGCGACATTTTATCGAGGACTTTAAGTTTGAGGAGTTTTGCAATGTGCAAAGCAAAAGACTCTTTACCCATGATCATAGGCGGATCAATCATTAACACTTGTTCAAACAATTCTGGGCGTTGTAACGCAGCCTGAAATGTTAAAACCGAACCTAATGAGTGACCTAATCCAATCACCTTACGACCATTGGCCTGACGTACAATACTGTCTATTACCTGCTGTGTTAAGCTTTTCCAATGGTTATCGATTGGGTAACGCTTATCTGGCCCAAGTAACGGCACATAGATCACATCATATTCATCACTCAGTAAATCAAACAATTTTTGATAAACCTGTGATGGCACGCCATTGGCGTGCGCAAAATGAATTAACGGTTTCATTGTAACTTCGTGCTGTTTTCAGATTGAACCTGTTGTGACAATGCACTTGCCAAACCTTGACCAAATGAACTTCCCATACGACCTAGCACAGAATCAAATGGACTATTTTCAATGGTGTAGTTTACGGCTTTTTCAGTTTTCAATTCACGTTTCAGGCTATTTAAACTACCTGTACGGTCAGCAATACCCAGCTTCACAGCCTGATCACCTGTCCAAAATAAACCTGAGAAAATAGCCGGATCATTTGATTTTAATTTCTTACCGCGACCTTCTTTCACGGCATTAATGAAATGCGCATGAACGTTATCGAGTACACCTTGAACATGTGCTTTTTGTGCAGCATCGACAGGTTGAGTCATGGATAAAATCGCTTTGTTCTCACCCGAAGTCATAGTGCGATCTTCTACACCGAACTTTTGCATCAAACCACTAACACCATAATTCGGCATGATCACGCCGATTGAACCCACTAAACTTGAAGGATTGACAATAATTTCATCTGCAGCAGACGCAATATAGTACGCACCTGAAGCACCAGTATCACCAATAATGGCATACAGTTTTTTATCGGTATGGGCTTTTTTCAAGTACTGAATTTCTTGCCAGATTTCATCAGACTGAACAGGTGAGCCACCCGGTGAGTTAATATTTAGAACAACGGCTTTGCTTTGTTTATTTTCATAAGCTTTTTTCAAAGCTTTGATGGTATTTGCGCTGTTTACACTTTGCTTGTCCGCTGCAATGGTCCCAATGATATCAACCACGGCAATATGTGAACCCGCTGTTGCTGCAGGATCTGATGATGACATGCTGCAACTTTTCGCCATCGCAATGATAATAAATAGCAAATAAGCAAAGGTTAAAAATTTAAAAAATATACCCCATCTACGTGCTCTACGTTGTTCCTCAACGGAAGAAAGCACGGCTTTTTCTAATATTTTCCATTCATTTCCAGTTGGCTGCTGGATATTGTTTGAAGAACTTTGCTGTTTTTCTTCAGGTTTTGGTGGCCATTCGGACATAAAAAAACCCATTTGATCGTTAATTTGTAGTCATTATATACACGCTAATCGCTATAACTGTCTAATCAATTCATTTTCCCCTATAATTATTTTAAATTTTCTTTCATTTCTTTCAGACTTAAATAAGATGACCGACCAAAATTCACAGGACACCACATATCACCTGTTAAAATTTATCAGCCGTCAACCTATTCAAATTTCTAGATTAATTGCAAAAGGTTTGGCTGGGTTAGTCAATGTTTTAAAAATCTCTAAAACCTACTCTACGATTCAACGCAATCTTAAAATTGCATTGCCTGAATTATCAGAGTCAGCTCGCATTCAACTCACTAAACAAGCGATTCGAAACGAACTTTGTTCTTATTTTGAATTTTTTAACATTTGGGGTGCAAGTACAGAAAAAAATATTCAACGAATTCATCACGTACATGGCGCTGAATATTTACATGAAGCGCTCGCCCTACAAAAAGGCGTTGTACTCGTGGTACCACATTTTGGTACTTGGGAAATCATGAATGCATGGGTTGCGCAGTACACTCAAATGACCATCATGTACAAGCCGGTAAAAAGTGAATCTGCCAACAATTTTGTCCGTGCTGCTCGAAGCCGTGAGCAAGCAATATTGGTTCCTACGGATGAATCAGGTGTACGTCAAATTTTCAAAGCCTTAAAACAAGGTGGGACGACGGTGATTTTGCCAGACCATACCCCCAATGCCGGCGGCGAAATGATTCCATACTTTGGTATTCCACTAAAAACCAGCAACTTAAGTGCAAAACTAATTCAAAAAACCAAAGCACGTGCGCTCTTACTGTATGCCATTCGTAACGATAATCATGGTTTTGATATGCATATCGAACCTATCGATGACAATATTTATCAAGGTAATGCAGATGATGGCTCGATGGTTATCTTTAAAGCAGTGGAAGATTTAATCCATCGTTACCCAGAGCATTATCACTGGAGCTATAAACGCTTTAAAGCCAATCCAAAATTGAGAAATCTATACAATATTAGTGATGAAGAGGCTGCTCAACGCATTCGTGATATTCGTGAGGAATATCAAAGACAGCAAAAAATGAAAAATGTGACAGAATGACATTTTCAAGCAATATACTTGAAGCAGTTTTCTATTCAGATTCTTTAGATAGCCTGCGATATAGATCGAGCCATTTATACTTTGTCCGCTCTTCAATTAGTTCAATTTGCTGTTTATTTTGCTTGAAATGAATACTTCCACTTTGTGCGGTCTGTAAGAGTGGAATATCTAATTGTTTGAGTCGTGTTTGGGTCATCTTTGCAGGATGTCCATAACGATTAAATCGCCCCGCAGAAGCAATCGCCAACTTGGGCTTAAAATGGTTTAAAAACGCATAGGATGAACTATGCTGACTACCATGATGTCCAAGTACCAAAATATCGACTTTTAGGTCTGGATAATCACGTAATATTTGATATTCAGTCTCCCAACCCGCATCCCCCATCAATAGAAAATGTCTTGGTCCATTGACGCCTTTGACCGTCACATACACTACACAAGAGCGTTCATTGGCATTCCATTGGGCATTTGTCAGATCTTCAGGCTTTGGCGAGAGTATTTCAAAATAGACTTGCTGATCCCAATTCCACTGCTGACCACGCTGACATAAACGCTGTGGAACTTGGTTCGTGGTTTGTACTCGCTCATTACTTGAAAGCTGCCCGATATCAAGCTGTTGCTCCAATGAGAAAAAACCACCGCTATGGTCTTGATCTAAATGAGTCAATAACACCCGATCTAGTCGATGGACACCATTCACACTCAAAAATGGCCGGATGATATTCTGCCCGACACTAAATTGACTTTCATCATAGTTTCCACCGAAGTCCACCATCATATGATGATCTACAGAACGGATATAGATCGCCTGCCCTTGTCCCACATCTAAAATTGAAAGCTGAAAATTTGCTGAATTTTTCCATGGAATAAACAGAGCAAAAAAGGCAATGACCGCCCAATATTTTGGCAAGATTCCTTCAGGTAAAAATAAGATTACTATGACGAGTATCAACAGTACGATCTGAGTGGACGTCAATGCGACATCTTGCATTTGTGGTGCAAAGAGTCGATCTAAGCCATAGAGAAATACATGTAACACTTCTAAACACAGATCATTGAATAAAAAGACCAAATGCGCCAAAGGTGTAGAAATATATGAAAGTGCCCCTCCGATGATATCTAAAGGAACCACCACAGCCCCTAACCACGGGATGGCAAATAAATTACTTAGTGGGCTAATCCACGTGACTTGCTTGAAAAAAATCACCATCAATGGAAATAAGGCAACAAAGATTTTCCATTGTGATTCCACCATCAACCACATTGAATGTTTTAACTTTTGCCAAAAACTGACTTCTGTTTGAGCCAGTATATGCTTCCTTAAGGTTTGATAAATCCGCAGTAAAATAAAGCATGCACCATAAGACAACCAAAATGCTGCAGATAAAATACTAAAGGGATCCACGAGCAATAACATTGCGGCACTAAAAACCAGCAGTTGAAAAGGCTGAATGGTTTGCCGTAACAAAAGCATGCTACTTGCGACAAGGCAAATCGTCAGCGTTCTCAGCGCCGGTATTTCAAAACCGGTAAATGCACAATATAGAAGGACACAAAAGATAAAGGGCACGACCAAAACATACTGTTTGGGCCATTTGAGATAGATTTTGGGACAATACTTACGGATACCTAACTGCAGCGCCCAACAGAGCATGCTGGCAAAAACCAGTACATGCGGACCAGATATCGCCAATAAATGACTCATCCCAAAGCGTTGAAATAATTCACTGGTGCCTTCAGTGAGTAAACTTTTATCACCTGTAAGCAGTGCTAACAGCAAGCCATGATTCCGTAGCGGTTGTTGGTATATAAACGCTCTTAAATATAAACGTTGTTGTTCGACTTTTATTTTGAACTGGTGTAGCACACCTTGATGTCGTTGATACTGCTGCCCATAGCCCATCGCAATCACATGTTGAGGTGGTATTAATTCCACCGACTTCACCTTTAAACTGGCATGTATATTTTGCTGTACGCTCCACCGCTCTTGGTCAAATGCACCTTCTGTCACATAGCTTTGGGTAGGTCGTAACTCACCATACATACGATAGTATTGTCCAGGGACCAACTGAATCGTCTGTTCATTATTTTGCAAAATTGAATTGGGTAAATACGCCATAAAATATTGAATCTGCTGATTCACATTGAGCACTTCAATTTTTTGCTGAATTGCTTGGTCTTTGAGTTGGCTGATCTGTGGAATATACGCTATAAACTCGCCTTGTCTGCTCTGATGTTCAACCAATGCCAAACGCTGATCGAGTTGAGTATTGGCGAAACTAAAGCCGAGAATTGCACCTATGCAAAGATTTGCACTGAGCTGTAAGATTTTCGAAAAGATACTTTTTAGTTTTGGTGAAATGTAGAGCTGTAGCACTAGCCAAATCAGGACAATAAAAAGCAACTGAGCTGTCGAGAGTTGTGGATTCCAAAACCTGAAACCCATAAAAGAAATGCCTAAAATCCAGCCAATACAAAAGCTTTGCAACATGAGTCATCATTATTTTTATTATGTGCTGGCAATAATAAAGCCCACCGAGGTGAGCTTCAATCAAATAATCTTAATCCACTAATTTTTGCGAAATCAATTTAGCGCTTAGTCATCTACCCATAAACCATCTTGCATATGCAAAATCGCATCAGCAGATTGAGCTAAATATTCATCATGGGTCACAATTAACATGGCCATGTTAAATTCTTTACGCAACTCAGATAGCAACTCAAAAATCTTCACTGCGGTTTTTCGGTCTAAGTTCCCTGTTGGCTCATCAGCCATCATCAACTTAGGTTTTGCTACCAATGCACGGGCCAAAGCCACACGTTGACGTTCACCGCCTGAAAGTTCGCCGGGTTTGTGCGTCATGCGGTGGGAAAGTCCAACACGTTCCAACAGGTATTCAGCTTGCTGCTTGACTTCTTTGAAGTTACTCGACTTCCGTAACATTAATGGCATCGCCACATTTTCAAAGGCGGTAAATTCAGGTAGTAAGTGATGGAATTGATATACAAAACCTAAATGCTCATTACGAATATATCCACGCTCTGCTTCACCTAAAGTGTCAAAGCGTTGACCATTAATCAACACTTGACCCGATGTTGGACGATCTAAGCCACCCAATACATGCAACAACGTACTTTTACCAGAACCACTTGACCCCACAATCGAAACAAACTCACCCGCTTTGACTTGTAATGAAAGTCCACGAATCACATCGACTGTAGACTTCCCATCAGTAAAAGATTTGGTAATGTTTTGGGCATCTAAAACTAAATTACTCATAGCGTAGAGCCTCTGCAGGTTGAACTTTAGCTGCACGTAAAGCCGGATAAATAGTCGCGATAAAGCTAAGACCCAATGATAAGGACACAATCACCACAACATCTTGCCATCTTAAATAAGACGGTAAATAGTTGATGAAGTAAGCATCAAACATATTTAAGCCCAATGTTGTATTCAACCAACCGACTAAATTACTAATACTCGATGCAGCGATAATCCCTAAAATCGCCCCAGACACCGTACCAATCACCCCAATCACTGTACCTTGCACCATGAAGATCCGCGTGATTGTAGCCGGTGAAGCGCCTAGAGTACGCAAAATGGCAATATCGGATTTTTTATCAGTAACCACCATCACCAATGAAGACACGATATTAAATGCTGCAACCAATACAATCAGGAACAGCAATAAACTCACCATTGCCTTTTCCATTTGAATCGCGCTGAATAGGTTGCCGTGTGTATAAGTCCAGTCAGAAGCATAGAAGTTTGCAGGTAGATCACGCACAATTTCTTGAGACACTTGTGGCGCTGCAAAAATATCATCCAACTTCATACGGATGCCTTGCGCACCATCTGGCAGTCTTAATAAAGTCGACGCATCGTTCAGGGCCACGTAGCCCATCATCGAATCAACCTCTGCACCAATACTGAAAATACCCACAATTTTAAATCGTTTAAAACGCGGAACGACCCCAGCCGGCGAAGGAGTTGCTTCAGGAAGCACTAAGGTCACACTGTCATTCAAGCCTAAACCTAAGGCATCTGTCATTTGCTTGCCAAGGACAATACCAAACTCACCTTTTTTCAGGTTATCGATACTGCCTTCCACCATATGGTCTTGGATAATTGATACCTTTTTTTCATACTGCGGTTCAATCCCACTGACCATAATGCCAGACACTTGACCTTGTGCCGTCAACATTCCCTGTAATTGGGTGAATGGTGCGACCCCTTGAACATGCTCATGCTGCTCAATTTTTTTTGCAAGTTCAGGCCAATTTGTTAAAATTTGTGTTGAAGAAACAGTGGCTTGAGGTATCATTCCTAAGACACGAGTTTTCAGCTCACGATCGAAACCATTCATCACAGATAAAACTGTAATAAGGACTGCCACACCAAGCGTGAGGCCGATCATGGATACCAGAGCAATAAAAGAAATAAAGTGGTTACTGCGCCGAGCGCGAGTGTATCTCAACCCTATATACAGCGAGATTGGTTTAAACATAACCATCTAGTCCGAGGTAATATATTATGGAAAATTTACAGCATCAAAGCGTTCAAACTGAACGCCGTGTAATGTCGCGTATCGATGCTGCTTTGCGCATCAACTATCAGATTATCTCTGATGATGTTGCACTGAATGATCCTTACGATCCTAATTTTGTATTGCCGCGCTATTTTCTACTACTTGCTGAATTAGATCAATTTGATCATGCACTCAACTACGAATTAGAACAATTAGCTGAGAAAGATCAACAAATTGCTCGAATCTTATCCTTATTTAACCAAAAGTTAAACCTTATTACGGGTTCTTTATACGACGCAATTGTACAAAGCATGTTACCAGTGCCTGAGCATGTGAATTTCTCAGAGACTGGTTTGAGCTTTTTTAGCGAACGCGCGATTAAAGAAGGTACTTATATCCATGTGACCTTAAGCCACCCTGAAAATTTCTTCCATATTGCGGCAACAGCACAAGTGGTTTATAGCCGTGAAGAAGAAAGCAACTTATATCGTACGGGTGCCTATTTTATCACGCTGCTCCCTCAAGACCGGGTTAAATTGGCTGAATGCATCGCCCTGACTCAGCAGAAGCTTTAATTCGGAGCTTGTGTTTTTCGGGCAAGCTCACGACTTGCCTGTAAATCTTTGTAGAAATACACAAATAAACCGGTCAACAATACAATCGCCCCCAAGAACACCATCAAGATCAATTTTTCATCATTTAACAGTGCCCCGAACAACATCGCGAGCATCGGTGTAAGTACCGTTGTTAAAGACAAAGTTGTCGCCTTGATGTTTTGTACCAGTTTGAAATAACAAAACATTGCAATCAATGAAGCCATAATCACTGCATAAAATAAGCCAATGAGTGCTTTGGTCGAAGGCATCTGTGTCGGTGCATATTGCCAAATAAACGGTAGCATTGCAGCAGAAAATAGTGCTGAGATAAGAATCGAACCTGTGGCTTGAGACATGGGCTGCAAAGGTGCATTGACTTTTTTCACCCAAAAAATCGACATACAGTAGACGAACACGCTCATTAACATTAAGACGATACCAACAGGCTGTACGTGCTGATCACTGCCGCCTAAGCAAATAATGGCTAAACCACAGACGGCAATCAACATCCCAATCCATTGCAAGCGATGCAGATAGGTATGAAAGAAGAAACGACCGATCAGACCCGTCATAATTGGTGCCAAACCAAACATCAGGGCAATAATGCCTGAGCTGAGATAGGCTGTTGCCATATAGGTAAAAATCTGAGAACCAATAAAACTAAACGCCCCTGCCAAATAACTGTGCAGCGAGGTTTTATCCATCGGCAGTTTATGTTTAAAAATAAACAATAATGCGACAGCCAAGGGTAATGCGATAAAAAAGCGTAATGTCAGTGCCCAAAACGCATTGATATCACTGACACTCCAAACAATGGCAAGTGGCGTGGTCGACCAAATGAACACCAACAACGCATAGGTCGTCGCGAGGTTTGTTTTAGATGGCATGGTTTTACTTCTGTGCCGTTTTGCGTTTTTGCTTTTGAATGGTTTGATCTAAGCTACTGGAAAATTCGCGCTTATCACGTTCAGAAATCGGTGCTGGACCACCAGTTTGCACACCTGCGCCCCGTAATGTATCCATAAAGTCGCGTAAATGTAGACGAGCTTTGACATTTGCTGTGGTATAAATCTCACCGCGTGGATGTATCGCTATACCGCCCCGCTCAATCACTTCAGCAGCAAGTGGAATATCCTGTGTCATCACGATGTCGTGCTCTTTCATGCGCTGAATAATTTCTTTATCCGCTGCATCTGCCCCGCTCATGACTTGAATTGAGTTAATCCGCACCGAAGGCGTTATCCCAACATTTTGATTGGCGACAAAAGTGACTTCTAACTGGTAACGATCAGAAGCCCGAATAATCACATCACGTAAAATGCGTGGTAACGCATCTGCATCCACCCATAATTTAAATGGCAGCACTGATTTTCCATTCACTTTTAAACATGACTCATAGTAACAAATCTACATGACATTTTGGGGATCTGCATCCGCTGAATGGATCTACATTTCTCTAATTATGAGAATCGAAAAGCTGCAAAATGAGTCCAACTTGGGCTTATTTTCCAATGCTTTTACATTTAAATCCTACTGAAAACATTTTTTATGCATGATTTCATGATAAATATGACGTCGGTGACTTGAAAATTTCAAATAACCCTCGATTTATTAATTATGAAACCAACCCAATATCAATTGTGCATATGAAAAAACAAAATAGCCCTGAAATTATCACTATTGAAGATCAAACTTTTGGTAGTCATGTTGAACATTGGAATTTGCTCACCGGCAACCCGACAACGGATGTACCAGTTTGGCTGGGTCAGGCATTGGATGCACCCATTATGCCGATGGGCTTATGCGCACAAGAATCTGATATGGATCAAAGTACCTGGCTGATTCAAGGTCCATCACAAGCGTCGATTCAACTGTGCCAAGTGATTGCGGTAGAAAATAATAAACCTAAAGCCGTTAAAACTGCATTTCCAAGTTTTGATAGCCCATATAAAACCAAAGCCACCATTGAACGTATTATTACCTGTAAATCCAATACGCAAGCTGTGCTTTGCCTCGACTTAGGCGCAAATACCAGTGTGTATGCTTTTGATAGTTTATATAGCGTCAATCACGACCAATATGAAAAAGATGCAAGCTACAGTGTGCAACTCAATGCTTGGGCCTATGAACTCGAAGCTGTCGCAGAACATGAACAGCTTGTCGTTGATGATCCTGCATCGATTAAACATCATCGTGCTTTAAACGATATCTTGGCAGCAAATAATGGTGTTGCCCCTGCAGATTTACACGAACAAATTAAAGCATGGCAACCAAAGTCTGAAGATGACAAAGCGCCAGTGACCGTCGATTTTTCTAAAATGGTTGCATACCTATATGGTGAAAATCTTGGCCAAGAAGACGAAGCATGGTTCCAAGGGCATATTGTTGGCAAAACCGCCATGCAATTTAAAGAGCAAGACTACACGCTGTATGATGTGACCTTAATCCACGAAGAAAACCAAGAAGCGGTGATTGTTCGTGTTGCAACACGAAATCCGGCGCATAAAGATTTCAATGTTGGGCAATATATTCGTGGCAACCTGTGGATACAAGCCAATATTTACGCGAAATCTGCCTAATTTGAATTCAAAAAACCTATTTCAAATAAAAAAAACCGCCTCAGTGCGGTTTTTTTTATTTCTCGCTAATCATGTGTATTCGCTGAATATTTAAATGATTGAATATTTTTTATCCACAAGATAGTCGATTTATTCTATTTTTAAATTCAAATTAAAATAACTTATCCACAATATTAAATTCAAAATAATGACGAAAAATAAATCCATCTGCAAAAGATAAAATATAAAAATCTAATATAAATAAATAAGATAGGAAATTTATGAAACTAAATTTAGCAATTCGGTTGCTTATTTTTAAATGAACTAAATAGTTTAGTAAGTTTATGGCAGATAGTACTTTATTTAATCAAATAATTATGTTAAAAATGCGTTTAAGAAATAGTAATTAACGATAAATAGATCGGAAAGAATATCTATGAAAGTCGTGCAAGAAGAAAACTTATCACAAGTTGACCATCACATGGAATCTCGATATCAAATCGAGCCAATGTCCTGCTTATTTTTTATGTTAGGTATGCTGATTTGTGCATACGTGTTACATACTTTTATTTTTTAATCTATTCAATAAAAAAACCGGCATTTGCCGGTTTTTTTATGCCTTTAGGATTATGCGTTGCGTTTTGCAAAGTCATCCATAAAGTTAACCAGTGCTTGAACGCCTTCTAGCGGAACAGCATTATAAATACTTGCACGCATACCACCCACTGAACGGTGACCAGCTAAATTCAGCAAGTGGTTTTCTTCAGCTTCTTTCAAGAATTGTTTTTCCAATTCTGGATTCGCCAAAGTAAATGGTACGTTCATGATTGAACGGAATTCTTTTGCAATTGGATTTGCATAGAAATCGCTTGAATCAATATAACCATAAAGTAATTCAGCTTTTGCCATATTCGCTTTATAAATTGCGTCTACACCGCCCTGCTCAAGTAACCATTCAAAAACGAGGCCAGATAAGTACCATGCATAAGTTGATGGTGTATTCACCATTGAACCATTTTTCGCTTGAGCTGAATATTTCAAGATACTTGGAATATCTGCTTTCGCTTGATCCAATAAATCATCACGAATAATCACTAAAGTTAAACCAGCCGGACCAATATTTTTCTGAGCGCCTGCATAAATTAAACCGAACTTAGAGACGTCTAATGGTGCAGATAAAATGCTTGATGAAAAATCGGCAACCAATGGCTTGTCTGTTTCAGGAATGTTGGCAAACTGAAGACCACCAATAGTTTCATTATCTGCATAATGCACATAAGCCGCATCATCAGATAAGTTCCAAGTGCTTTGATCAGTAATCGCAAGTTTACCGTCAATGGTGGTACCCGCTTCAACAACATTAATGTCGCCATAACGCTGTGCTTCTTTCAACGCTTTTTCAGACCAAATACCAGTGTGGATATAGTCTGCTTTGCTGTTTTTACCCAATAGGTTTAATGGGATCGCAGAGAATTGAAGTGATGCGCCACCTTGAAGGAATAACACTTTATAGTTGTCTGGAATATTCATCAGCTTACGAAGATCAGCTTCTGCTTTCTCTGCCACAGCGACATAGTCTTTACTACGGTGGCTCATTTCCATGATCGAAAGGCCTTTGCCTTGCCAGTCAAGCATTTCAGCTTGAGCTTTTTCTAAAACGGCAGTGGGTAATGCAGCAGGACCAGCACAGAAGTTGTACGCGCGCATGAGTTTTCCTTTCAAAGTGAAACACAATAAAATGATGGCATTTAACCATATCTGACGCGTGCTTGCAGTAGTTAAAGCTGAAAATATTCCAATGCTGTCTGACATTTAAAGTCAAAATTTCAATAAAGATCAAAATTAATTCTTCTTAATTCAAATTATTAGATTTACTGATATTTTTTATCCCTTGAATTGATGCTAATTTAAGGTCTTGATGTGAGAAAATGACGTGCGCTGCGAAGATAAAATTTATTTACATATGTATATGAAACAATACAACAACTTAGTGAATTTACCCAACTTCATCACAATGACTATAATGAACCCATCCCAGCTGTGAGTGTGTTTTTATGCCTTTACCTCGAACAGATTATTCTATAAAAATTAAACATACATTTCGTTCAGGATTGCTGCTTGGCCTTGGTTGTTTCAGTGGCTTTTTTAGCCCCACCGTACTTGCGCAAAGTATCAGTTATAGCCAAGCAGAACAAAGTCTACTCACCAGCTCGTATAGTACTCAGGCCAACCAAGCGCTACAACAATCTGCCGAACTTCAAGCTCAGGCCATTAAAGGCCTTGGTTTACCTCGTGTGGATTTAAACGTCCGTGCCTATGCCTTTCATAATGAACTCGATATTCCTCTCGGCGCCTTAAAAAACAACTTAGAACAAACGCTGAGTAATGGCATTAATAATAAAATTGATGAAAGCTTACCGAGTGATTTGGCAGACCCATTAAAAAACAGTCTGCAGCAGCCAATCCGTGATGGTGTCGGATTAATTCCAGATTCTTCCCAAGTGGTCTTAGATGATCAAGTGATCCGCCCTACCGTTTCCGTAATGATGCCGCTGTATACCGGTGGGTTAACGTCTAGCGCCAAGGAAATTGCCAATATCCAAGCCAAACGCAGCGCGATAAGCAGTGAACAACAACAAGATGTGCAACGTTTTGAATTAATCCAAGCCTACTTCAATGCTCAATTACAAAAAAAATTAGTCGAAAGCAGCCGCTTCAATTTAAATGCGATGCAACAACACTATGCCAATGCGCTCAAAATGGAACAACAGGGTTTTATTAGCAAAGGCCAGCGTATGCAATTTGAAGTGGCGAAGAATAATGCACTCAGAACTTTTCAAAATACTGAAGCGAATCTCCGCTCTAGCTTATTTAAGTTAAACAACTTAATGCAAAGCAGCCAAATTACTGATCTTACAACGCCATTATTTATCAATCAGCAACACAATCAAAATATAACCGCCTTACTAAAAAGTTATCAGGATCAGTCTAGTTTGGTGCGTAAAATGCAATTGGACAGTCAATTGGCTGGTGCTAATGTGAAAGCCCAAAGCGCAGCAAAAAAACCCAACGTCTTTGCCTTTGGTGAATATAGTCTCGACGATAAACAAAATTGGATCGTTGGTGTTGCCGCTCGCTACAACTTATTTTCAGGTATTGATAAAAACAAATCCGTACAAGCTGCTGAACTTCAACGCTATGCATCTGAGTTAATGACTGAGCGTACCAAACAAGAAATTGAAAGCCTGATTTATAGCTCATTTAATGAAGTCACCAGCGCTCAGCAAAGTCACCTGTTGTTACAGCAAAATCTAAAAGCCGCACAAGAAAATTTAAGAATTCAACAGCTTTCATTTAAGGAAGATATGGGTACGGCCACACAAGTCATTGATGCACAAAATGCATTGAACGGGCTACAAAGTGAAATGGCACTCAATGCTTATAAATACGTGATGTCACTTGCAACATTGCTACAAAGTCACGGGAGCATTGACCAGTTCCAAAGCTATATCAATCAATCACACACCGATTACATCCGTTAAACTTAGACTGGGGAAATGCACATGAATCAGGATTCAACTGATCAACCAAAAGACACCTCAACTGAGGATAAATCATCTGTTACATCAACAAATGATACGGTTGTACCAAAGCCTGTTATGGAAAACAGTAGTACGCAAGACGAAATCGCGATGGATAAAAAGCCGACAGAATCTGTTAATTCAACGTCTCTAGAGCAAGACCACTCTTTCTCCCCATCAAAAGACCAACATAAGAAATCTATACTGATAAAAATTGCCGTTGGCATTATATTGATACTACTTTTGGCATTGATCGCATTTGGTCTATGGAAAAGTTATCAGCCTAAACAGGTTGAATTACAAGGTCGAGTAGAGGCAGAAACCATCCACATTAGTACAAAAGTACCCAGTCGTATCGAAGAAATATATGTGCATGACGGTGAAAAAGTACAAGCAGGTCAAGCACTGGTTCGTTTAACCAGCCCCGAAGTCGATGCAAAGAAACAACAGGCTTTAGCTGCTCTCCAATCTGCGCAAGCACTGCAATCCACAGCTGAACGCGGCTCTCAACAAGAAAATATTGATAGTTTGTATGCCAATTGGCAAAGTCTAAAAGCACAGCAACAATTGGCGCAAACCACCTACCAACGTGGTCAAAACCTCTATAAAGAAGGTGTGATTTCACGACAACGCCGTGATGAAATGCAAGCTGCCGCAGTGTCTGCTGCGCAAATGACAGAAGCGTCTTATCAACAATATGCGCGTGCAAAACGTGGCAGTACACCGCAACAACAAAGCTCGGCAGATGCCCAAGTCAAGATTGCGCAAGCCGCGTTAGCTGAAGCCAATGCACTTGAGGCGGAAACCAAATTGTTTGCACCCTCCAATGGCACCATTTCAAAAACCTATGGCAAAGTTTCAGAATTAGTTGCGATGGGTGTGCCCGTTGTAAGCCTGATTCAAGATGATAGCTTATGGATTAGCTTAAATGTCCGTGAAGACCAGTATGCTCAAGTGTATCAACTCAAGACCATGCATGGATTTATACCCGCACTGAACAAATCTGCCGATTTTAAAATTGATCACATCGAAGCCGAAGGTGAATTTGCAACAATCAAAACCACGCGACAAACGGGCGGCTATGACATTCGTAGTTTTAAAGTCCAACTGAAACCCGCTCAGCCGATTGCTGACTTAAAAGTGGGTATGAGCGTTTTGTTTAAAATTGAAGAGCGTAAATAATGTTTAGGGGCATTCTGCGTGAGTTTCGCTATTTGATGCAGCATAAATGGGACTTGTGTATGGTCACACTTGCCCCTGCCCTTGTGATTTTGCTCTTTACCAATATGTTTGCTCAAGGCAAACCAGATCATTTACCCATCGCGATCATAGACCAAGATCAAAGCAGTTTAAGCCGTAACATTACTCATTTTGCGCAGCTGAACCATACCTTAAAAGTAGCCACCATTACACCCAGTATGGATGATGCTGAAAAGCTTTTAAATCAGACTCAAATTTGGGGCTATATTCATATTCCTGCTGGTGCAGAGCAACGACTGGTTCAAGCAAAAGATGCAGAAGTCAGCATTGCCTATAACCAAAGCTATTTTAGTGTCGGCAATAGTATTTCATCAGCCATGCTGCTAAGTACATTGCAAGCCATGGCCGATTTTAGTGGTCATCAGTATTTAGAAAATACAATTCCCTACCTCGATGCACCGACACCCAATGTCAAAATTTCACCTTTATATAATCCAGGTTTAAATTATGAGTTCTATTTAGAGCCGTACATGATTCCTGCGATTCTGCATTTATTACTGTGTTGCTGTGTCGCATTTTCAGTCGGTCAAGAAATCAAATATGGCACTGTAAATCAATGGGTGAAACCGACTTCTGTCTTTCAAGCTTTAATCGCTAAAAATCTCAGTTATGTTTTCATTTTTACCGCTTGGACATGGGCATGGATGTTCTGGCTAATCGTGTTTCGAGGGTGGTTTGTTCAGGGTTCATTACTGCTAATTTTGCTCGGGCAATTGTTTTTTTATACAGCCTATGCCTTTATCAGTTCTACTGTAGTTTTGGCGACACGTGATCTCACCAAATCTTTTGGTTTTATTGCGGTATATGGTGGCTCATCACTGAGTTTTGCAGGGGTGACATTGCCGCTGAATAACGCGCCGATGTTTACAAAATTCTGGGCCAATATTATTCCCTATACGCCTTATGCCAAATTACAAACAGAACAATGGGTCATTGGTAGCCCAATCTCCATTTCAATCACACCGCTTGTCACCCTGATCATTTACTGTCTGTTCTATTTGGTTCTTGCCAGCTTCTTTTTACGGAAAGTACTGAAGGAGCAAAGCATATGAATAAAATCGTGTCATTTCTATCAACTTTGCTCAGACACTATATTCAAACCTTTAAAGATATTGTTAAGCACAGTTCGATTTTTACCACCTTAGTGCTTTCTGTTTTTCTTTACAGTTTTTTTTATCCCATTGCTTATCAAGCGGAACACGCAGAATCGCTCCCCATTATTGTGGTGGATGAGGAACAAAGCATACTCACCAATACGATTATTGGTGCTGTAGCCAATAGTCCCAATGTAGAAATTCTAGCTGTGACTGGTAATTTTGCGGAAGCTGAAAATATGCTCCGAAGTCAGCAAGCTGACGGGATTTTACTGTTGCCGAGTAATCTTTCAAATAGCATTCGCCGTGGTGAAACCGGTGGAATTGGTTTATATCTCAGTGCTGCAAACTTTCTAAAGACGCAAAAAATTGGCTTAGGTTTAGCCAGTTCGATGGAAAATGCTCTCGGCGAATATGCAGAAAAATTCCAGAACATATCCGATTTTAGCCCAGCTTTATCTATCCATAAGATTCCATTGTTTAATCCACTTTCAGGCTACGGCAGCTATATTTTCCCAGCGGTTGCACCCTTAATTATTCATCAGACGATTTTATTGGGTCTGTGCATGCTGATTGCGACCTATCGACAAAACACAGCATGGCGTCCGAGCTATACACAATTGGCTGGCATCTTCTTGTGTATTTTGACCGTAGGAACGTTGGGATGCTTCTATTTATTTGGTTTTACCTTTTGGCTGAATGATTATCCACGCGGTGGAAATTTTTGGGGCATGTTCATTGCTGTGCCCATCTTCCTCAGTTGTATTATTGCGATGACCCTCTATCTCGCAACTTTTCTTGACCTGCCAGAACGTGCAGGACATGTCATCGTTTTTAGTTCTATTCCGCTTTTTCTACTCTCGGGAACGGCATGGCCACATGCAGCTATGCCTAAATGGATGCAAATACTCGCTCAAGCATTACCTTCGACCCAAGGCATTCAAATGTTCCTTCAACTCAATCAGATGGGTGTGCCTACAGTAATCGTCATCCCAAAACTGCTTTACCTCACAAGTATTGGACTGATTTTTTTATGTCTTGCTGTCTGGCGTTTAAAGTTTGCCAAAAGATAAAACTGTTTGTGCTGTAAGACATGTCTGGTCTCAAGCGAAATGCGTTCAAACCTATTCATCATAGACTCGAACGCTTTGTATCTAATCATGTCTCAAATTTAAATTCTTGCTGTCATCTATTAGCTGTATGCATTTGGCGTGACAGTCGATGCCTCATCCACTTGAATATCAAAATCATCTGCATCTGAAGTGATCTCAGTAACCAAATCATCTGATTCTTTTTCTGCAGCGTTTTCAAGCCAGAATCCTTTCACTTTATCGTCCCCATCATGACCTGCAAAGACCACACTCATATACAGTTCTTTTTGCGGATAATCATATTTATACACAATTGTTGTGGTCTCACCTTCTCCCAGCCGAGTATTTGCCATTCGCTGAATCACTTCCGCCTCAGCGCTAGGTTGACCTGCAGGAATCAGTTTTTTCATACGTGAAAACAGCTCTGGATCTGCCAGCATCGCATCACGAACATTTTCTTCAACCAATGCCAAAAAGGTGTCTTGATGGGGTTCGTGTAGCGCGACGAATAATTTTTCTGACTTCACACGCTGTGAACTTGTCTCACTTGGCAGGCTTGATTCGAATTTTGCAATCAAGAAATCGCCGATTTTTTCACAAGCCGTTATAGGTAAGATTAAAGTGATGATGACGACTAATTTTTTCAACACCGTACAAGCCCTCTGGTTATTATTAAAATATATAAAGCTAAAATTTATTTCGGATAATCTGTGTGATTTATAGAATTTTCACTGATTTATCTGCCTCACAAGTATAAAGCAAACTTCTATATAAAAATGAAAAATACAGGCTCACATTTAGTTTTTCGATCTTTCTAGGCAAATCAGAAATTTTGTGAAGTGTTTATTAATAACTCAATTTTATTCGTTTTATAAATTAAACTTAACAATCGAATCGCTTATACAACTTAAAATGATAATTTATCGATCAAACAGTTTGGTTTTGATCAAAATCGTTGGCTGTATTCTCATATAAACTGCAAAATATTGTCGTATTTATCTCCCAAATTATTCAGAACTTTTTGTCATTGCGGATTCAGTCTGTCTGCAACATTTGTTCGTGGATGACTGTGGGCTTTTTTCTCCCAAATCTGACATAAGAGCTGATGTATGAAAAAGATTAAGGTGAGCCTTGCCTGGCAAATCGTGATTGCTCTCATTCTAGGTATACTTGTTGGTGCTTTCCTACACTATTCTCCTGAATATCGTGATGCTTTAGTTAATAACTTTTTGACTCCTTTGGGCTCAATTTTTATTAATCTTATTAAGATGATCGTTATTCCGCTTGTTGTGTCGATGCTTATTTTAGGTATTGCCAATACAAGTCACGGTAGTAACTTAGGTAAACTAGGTTTCAAAACAATTATTTATTTTGAAATCATTACCACCGTTGCTATTTTAGTCGGTTTAGTTGCAGCCAACGTATTCCAACCTGGTGCCGGCATTGATATGTCTGCATTGACGCAAGTCGATATTTCAAAGTATCAAGAAACAACACATGAAGTCAGTGAACATTCTCATGGTTTGATTCAAACAATACTTTCACTTATTCCATCTAACTTTTTTGCAGCTTTGACGAGTGGTCAAATGCTCCCAATCATCTTTTTCTCTGTGATGTTTGGTGTAGGTTTAGGTGCGCTTGATCAGGAAGTAAAACAACCTTTAATTAAAGTGTTGACCGCTGTTTCTGAAACGATGTTTAAAGTTACGCACATGATCATGATGTTTGCACCTATTGGTGTATTCGGCTTGATTGCTGCAACTGTTGCGAATTTCGGCTTCAGCTCACTTGTGCCACTGCTTAAACTCGCAGTTTTAGTTTATGGTGCAATCTTCTTCTTTATTTTCATTGTATTAGGTGCAGTTGCTAAATTCTGTGGCTTCAGTGTTTGGGCCATTATCAAGATCTTAAAAGATGAATTGATTCTCGCGTATTCAACTGCAAGTTCTGAAACTGTCCTCCCCCGTATTATGGAAAAGATGGAAGCTTATGGTGCTCCGAAACCGATTACCAGTTTCGTAATTCCAATTGGCTATTCATTTAACCTCGATGGTTCGACCTTATATCAAAGTATTGCGGCTATCTTTATTGCTCAGCTTTACGGGATTGATCTGACAATCACCCAACAAGTGATTCTAGTACTGA
Source organism: Acinetobacter sp. YH12070 (assembly GCF_013419625.1). NCBI lineage: Bacteria > Pseudomonadati > Pseudomonadota > Gammaproteobacteria > Moraxellales > Moraxellaceae > Acinetobacter > Acinetobacter sp. YH12070. Next base: position 25,011 of record NZ_VOZT01000005.1, read on the forward strand.
CCTTGATGATTACCTCTAAAGGGATTGCAGGTGTACCTGGCGTTTCTTTCGTGGTCTTGCTGGCGACTCTCGGCAGTGTCGGTATTCCTCTCGAAGGTCTGGCATTCATTGCAGGTATTGACCGTATTTTAGATATGGCACGTACTGTACTGAATGTGATTGGTAACGCGCTTGCGGTACTGGTGATCAGTAAATGGGAAGGCCAATTTGATACTGAAAAACAAAAAAATTATGCTGCTAATCTAAAAGATGCCGCTTAATTTAATGACATAATAAAGGACGCTTCGGCGTCCTTATTTACAGCTTTGTTTTATTTTTCCAAACTTTATTTATTTTTTTCGCCAAACACTGAAATATTAAAATCTCGAATTTTGTTACTTCCTTCGGGTTTATCAAAACTTACATCGTACTGTACAAGGTTTTTATTGGTATAACCGTACTCATAAGTGACCGTATATAAAGACGGCTTTTCAGTCGATTTTTCAATGTGCTTTGCCACTATATTTTTGCGTGAGTAATCTTGTTTCGGAATACCCCGTGCAAATTTACGCAGCTTTTTTTCATTCTGTTCAAACTTCGCTTTGAGTTCTGGTTCAAAGTAGGTGTACAGCTTTTCAAAATTGCCTTCACGTAATTGATCATAGGCAGCTTGGGCAACTTCAGTCTGTTCAGCACTTGGGTCTGGTATTGCATTTAAGGCTTTTTGACCTATTTGGTCACAGCCGCCCAGCCCAATAAGTGAAGCCATTGCAAAATATTTTAATTTCATATTGTACTCATCAATCTAAAATTATCTGTCTATAAAAAAGGACGCCGTAGCGCCCTCTTTTCTCAAACTTCAATTAGTCTTCTTCAGGCTCATTGAGATCTGATTCATTGTCATTTTGATCAATAATCGTTGAGTCATCTATAAGCTGCTCAGTTTCAATTGCTTCCACTTCTTCAAAAGTTTCGTCTTCTTCAACTGCTTCGATCGCCACAACACCGACTAAGATTTCGCTTTCACCTAAACGGATCAAACGAACACCTTGAGCATTACGACCTGTTTGTGCCACTTCAGACGCACGTGTACGAACCAACGTACCACCATCTGAAATTAACATCAGCTCTTTAGACGCATCAATCGCTACCGCACCAACAAGTTCACCATTACGTTCAGATGTTTTAATTGCAATAACACCTTTACCGCCACGTTTCTTAGTTGGGAAGTCATCTACTGGTGTACGTTTACCATAACCATTAGCTGAAGCACAAAGTACTTCACCCGTTTCCGGAACAACCACCAATGACACAATACGGCTAATGAGAGCTGAATCAGAGGTATCTTCATCATCAGACTCTACATCCGCATCTTCAGCGTCTTCAGCTTGAGCAGCTGCACCAATGGTCACGCGCATACCACGAACACCTTTGGCAGAACGCCCCATTGAACGCACATCAGTTTCTGCAAAACGAATAGCTTTACCTTCGTTTGAGAACAACATGATTTGTTGTTCGCCATCGGTAATGGCAACACCAATTAAGGTGTCATCACCATTGAGCTCAATTGCACGTAGACCGTTAGAACGAACATTCGAGAATTGTTCTAACTCAACACGTTTAATCGTACCGTATTCTGTTGCCATAAATACGTAGAAGTTTTTACGAACGGCTTCTGCTTGCTGTGCAAAGTCATTGATGGTTTCGTCATCAAGATCAGTCGCAGATAACTCTAGACCCAATTGTTTCAACTGAATACGAAGTGCATCAGATAAATCATCTGCGCCGTCTTCAGTCTCAGCAAGCGCAGCTTCTAAGCCTGCAAAATGACTATTAATCACTTCATTGGTTTGTAACTGTGCACTATTGGCTTTTACAAATGCTTTAAAGTCAGCCAAACGTTCTTTAAATTTCTTCGGCGCATCGACCACTGGTAAAATAGCGGTGATGGTTTCGTTTTCATCTAATGGCAATAAGTTCACCATCGGACGACCTTTCGCACCACGAGATGCTTGAGGCACTTCATAGACTTTCAGACGATAAACTTTACCTACATTGGTAAAGCAAAGCACTGTTGCGTGGTTTGAAGTCACGATCAAATGTTGGATGTAATCGTCTTCTTTCATTGAAGTTGCAGACTTACCACGTCCACCACGACGCTGTGCAGCGTAGTCTGACAATGGTTGAGTTTTTGCATAGCCTGATTTAGAAACAGTTAGTACCATTTGCTCTTCAGGGATTAAATCTTCACGAGAGAAGTCGATACGTGATTCCACGATATCGGTACGACGTGCATCGCCATATTGTTGAAGGATTAAAGCCAATTCTTCTTTAATTACGTTCATCAATAAGTTGAAATCGTTCAAAATTGCCGTGTATTCAGCAATTTGACCAAGAATTTCTGTATATTCAGCTTGTAACTTGTCTTGTTCTAGACCGGTTAAGCGATGTAAACGAAGTTCTAAGATCGCACCTACTTGGGTTGGAGACAGACGATAAATATCACCTGTTAAACCAAATGGACGTGCTGGATCTTCGCCTTCAATTTCATCTGGACGGACAGATACCGCACCCGCTTTTTCAAGCAATGCAACAACACCACCGCCTGCCCACTCGCCCGCTTGTAAACGTTCACGTGCCTCGCTAGGGTTTGCAGATGTTTTGATGGTTTCAATGATCGCATCGATATTTGCGAGTGCAACCGTCAAACCTTCTAAGATATGTCCACGTTCACGTGCTTTACGCAGTTCGAACATGGTACGGCGTGTAACCACTTCCTGACGATGACGGATAAACGCTGCAATAATATCTTTCAAGTTCATTAATTTAGGCTGACCATTATCGAGGCAGACCATGTTAATGCTGAATGAATTTTCTAATTGGGTATTTTGGAATAGGTTATTTACAATCACTTCAGCGTTTTCACCACGCTTTAAGTCAATTGCAATACGCATCCCTTCTTTATCTGATTCATCACGAAGTTCAGAAATACCTTCAAGTTTTTTCTCTTTGACCAACTCAGCAATACGCTCAATGGTTTTTGCTTTGTTAACTTGATAAGGAATTTCAGTGAAGACAATCGTGCTGCGGCCCGATTTTTGGTCTTCTTCAATGTGATATTTACCACGGATATGCAAACGGCCTTTACCAGTACGGTACGCATCGACAATGCCAGATTTACCATAAATGATGCCGCCTGTAGGGAAGTCTGGACCAGAAATGTGTTCCATTAACCCTTCAATGCTAATGTGCGGATCGTTAGCATAAGCAAGACATGCATTAATGACTTCTGTCATGTTATGCGGAGCCATGTTGGTTGCCATACCTACAGCAATACCAGCTACACCGTTAATCAACAAGTTAGGCACACGTGTCGGCATGACTTGTGGAATACGTTCAGAACCGTCGTAGTTGTCTTCCCACTCTACGGTATCTTTCTCAAGATCCGCTAAAAGTTCGTGAGTCAATTTACGCATACGAACTTCGGTATAACGCATTGCTGCTGCACTGTCACCATCGACAGAACCGAAGTTACCCTGACCATCAACCAATTGATAGCGTAAGCTGAAATCTTGAGCCATACGAACAATGGTTTCGTATACAGCTAAGTCACCATGTGGGTGATATTTACCGATGACGTCACCGACTACACGGGCAGACTTTTTGTAAGCTTTGTTGTAGTCATTGCCCAATTCGTGCATTGCAAAAAGCACACGACGGTGAACAGGTTTGAGACCATCTCGGACATCTGGCAACGCACGTGACACAATCACGCTCATTGCATAATCGAGATATGAGCTCTTCAGTTCATCCTCAATGGCAATCGGTCTAATTTCCGATACGCTCATGCATACTCCTTGTTATACAAGCAGAATTCTGCCCGCATTTATATATCGTAAATCTGTAAAAATTAGTTCAAAAAACACTGAACCAATATCAAAAATCAAGTCGGACAGTATAGCATAAAAACCCTGATTTTTGTGCCAATCATCTTGCACTAGAACCATGATTTTTTGTATTTATTTTAAGCATTTTGATTTTATTTACTGTGAAAAAAACCTCTACGAATAGAGGTTGTTTAATGTTCAAAAAATTTCTTTTCGAAGCTTCAAGTTTAGACTTATAAATGTGATAAAAATCACTTTTTATGATATTGCATGACCTCTAATTCTTGAGGTACATGATCCTGTTGCATCCATGGGTATGCTATTAAAAACAAACCTAAAATAAGCGGAAATTCATAAACTTCTTCGATGAAATCCTTGTAAGCCAAATCGTACAAAAATAAAAAACTGAGACTTCGACTATGCTCAACTGCATCAGAAATCAGTAAGCCCAATATCACCAAGCCTAATGGCCAAATTGGCAAAGCCAAGGTTTTTAGTTTATGTACAATTTCTTGACGCAAATAAGGCGAAAATAGCATAAAGACGACTGGTGCAATCATGAATACCGAAATTAAACGAAAATATGGTTTAGGCACATCAGGAAAATAGTCACGCCCCCAACTAATACTACGACCAAATAGCAACAACCACCATGCAACAGCCCACAACCAAAATTGTTTCTTTCCATCTTGCATTTCAAGTGGTCGAATATAGAAAAAAGTATAAATCGCAAAAAACAGCAATAACAATGCTTGGACCGATTCAACTGCTGTAACAGTCATTCCATCAAATAAAGGAAAAGAGATACTTTGTAAAACAGGAAAAAGTAAACAGCAGATCATCAGCACCAATACACTGACTGGTAACTGAAAATCAAATTTCAAAGGGAGACTCCGCCTAAAGGGCAAGTTCAATAAAAAAGCAATTTTAACACAAATTATACAATCCTTTAAGCTTGCTTTAAGTTTAAGATTCAAGCTTGAAGAATAGGTCTTGATTATTTTATTTTAAATCTTTGTATTTTTTATAATTTATTAATTTCCATCCTATTACCAAGCGATTGCTCCTGCTTACTTACCATTTAAGTTTCAACATACGTTTAGCTTACGCTACAGTAGTGTCTAATACCAATAATAAGAAATCACATCGTATGAATATTGAAGTACTAAACTAAGAATCCACTACCCCCATAAGCATGAAACATCTAACTGCAATTTATATATGTACATTTACGTATAATTAATCGATTAAACATAACCAAGAAGACCTACTAATTCGTCAAACAATAAAAACGCCCCTAAACCATAAGCTTAGGAGCGCCTTGAACTGTGTTCAGAAATTAGATTTTAGATACTAATTCTGGAACTACAGTGTTCAAGTCACCTACTAACCAGTAATCAGCTACTGAGTTAATTGGCGCTTCTTCATCTTTGTTGATCGCAACGATCACTTTAGATTCTTTCATACCTGCCAAGTGCTGAATCGCACCAGAGATACCTACAGCGATGTACAAGTCAGGAGCAACGATTTTACCTGTTTGACCCACTTGCATATCGTTTGGTACGAAACCAGCATCAACTGCTGCACGAGATGCGCCTTGCGCAGCACCAAGCTTGTCCGCTAATGGATCAAGAACAGTGTGATAGTTTTCACCTGAACCAACACCACGACCGCCTGAAACAACAATACGCGCAGCTGTTAATTCTGGACGTTCAGATTTCACGATTTCTTCAGAAACGAACTTAGAAATACCAGCATCACCAGTAGATGCAACAGCTTCAACTGCAGCAGAGCCGCCTTCGCTTGCAACAGCATCAAATGCAGTACCACGAACAGTCGCAACTACAACAGACTCGCCAGACTCTACAGTTGCAATCGCGTTGCCTGCATAGATTGGACGTTTGAAAGTTTTAGGACCTTCAACAGCAATGATGTCAGTGATCATGCTTACGTCTAGTAATGCAGCTGCACGTGGCAGGATGTTTTTACCAGTCGTGGTAGAAGCAGCAAGAATATGGCTATAGCCTTTGCCCAATTCAGCAACCAGTTTTGCTACGTTTTCAGCCAACTGGTTTGCATAAGCAGCGTCGTCAGCAAGTAATACTTTGCTTACACCCGCAACTTTAGCTGCTTGGTCTGCAACTGCTTGAGCGCCTGAACCAGCTACTAATACAGTGATATCACCACCGATTTTTTGCGCTGCAGCAACAACGTTAAGAGTTGCACCATTTAGTGCTTTGTTGTCGTGCTCAGCGATAACTAAAATACTCATGATTTTTATCCTTCTGTATTAGATCACTTTCGCTTCGTTTTTCAATTTATCTACAAGCTCGTCTACAGACTTCACTTGTACGCCCGCTTTACGTTCTGCAGGAGCTTCAACTTTAACAGTTTTAAGCTTAGTCGCAGGTGAAACGCCATAATCAGCAGGTGACTTAGTATCAAGCGGCTTTTTACGCGCTTTCATAATGTTTGGAAGAGCAGCATAACGTGGTTCATTCAAACGTAAGTCAGTTGTAATAATTGCTGGAAGTGCAAGTTCAACAGTTTGTAAACCACCATCGATTTCACGAGTCACTTGTACTTTGTCGCCTTCAACTTTAACTTCTGAAGCGAAAGTACCTTGGCCAGCACCTAAAAGCGCACCAAGCATCTGACCAACTTGGTTAGAGTCGTCATCAATTGCTTGTTTACCAAGAAGGATCAATTGAGGTTGTTCAGCGTCTACAACACCTTTTAGGATTTTTGCAACTTCAAGTGCACCTAACTGGCTGTCGTCAGCTTCAACAAGGATACCGCGGTCTGCACCAAGCGCCATAGAAGAACGGATTTGTTCTTGAGCTTCTTTAGGACCAATAGAAACAACAACGATTTCTGAAACAGTTCCTTTTTCTTTTAAACGAACCGCTTCTTCCACTGCGATTTCACAGAATGGGTTAATTGACATTTTAACGTTCGTTAAGTCAACACCACTGTTGTCCGGCTTAACGCGAACTTTAACGTTGGCATCAACCACACGTTTTACAGCAACAAGAGCCTTCATGTAATCCTCGGCTGTTTTAGCAAATGTAAATGTTGAGAAAAGTTATATTAACTCTTCACTTTAAATTTTTTAGGTGCCCTATCTTGCAATGTGTACGGCATTTCGGTCAAGTCACAATTATCGAAAGACCTGTAAAAAAGCGTAATTTCCTTGAACTTATCGTTCACATTTTTTAAAGAATGCTTCAGTTATCCAAAAAAACGCATTATTCAGTTATTTTTTAAGCATTGATTTTTATTATTTTTTTACTTGATTTAGCTCATCAAAAGATCTGATTTAATATCAATTTTCGATCAATCTTTCTGAAATAGAGCTTTCCCTCTACACATTCGGCAACATATCTAAACTTGTCATTTAAGATAGAAGCATAATGAATTTAGCGCTAATTTCACTTTTCCGAAGCTAATTGGTGGGTTTTTCTCTCTTTCTTGTTCTTAATATCTGTCAATATTCAGCACAGATAAAAAAACCTCCGCTTTCGCGAAGGTTTTAGTTAAGGCATTTATTTCTATTTACATTTGCTGTTTTTAATTGGCAATTAACCACGTCGCAGCAAGAGCCAATAAACCGCCTGATGTACCATCGATCCACTTTTGTTTGCGTTCATCAATTTGAGTTTTTTGTGTAATACGTGCAAAGACCACACTTAAACTACAATACACCACAAAAATCAGCCCAATAAAAATGAAGGACAAAATCAAACCTTGACTCACGGTATTCGCTGATTTATCGATAAATTGCGGCAAAATTGCAAAATATATCAACATTCCTTTCGGGTTCAGTAAAGCCGTAAAAAAGCCTTTTTTTATCGGGTTGGACGCTGACTTTTTCTCAATACTTAATTTTTTACTGCTAAATACTGAACGCAGCAAATGCGTTGCCAAATATAAAAGATAAGCAATCCCCAACCAGCGGATTGTTTCAAACAGTAGTGGAAATGACACGATAATCGCAGCAATACCCAATGCCACCAAAATCGAGTGAACCAAATAACCTGAGCACACCCCCACTGTTGCCATCATGCCTGCTTTTGCATCCTTACCCATCACTTGTGACAGGATAAAAAGCATATCGGGTCCTGGTGTGAAAATAAGGGGAATTACCGTTAAGGCAAACAAAGCAAATACAGACATTTCAATTTTCCCTTTCTATGTCCTGAAAGTGAAATTAGTATGTTTGAATCGCTTTAAAATAGGATATCAAATATTCTATAATAGATATTATTTTTAGAATTATATTCTATTTTATGAAGACATCTTCTAAGTCAATTCTAGTTAAACTAGATCGTATTGATAAAAATCATTCGCGCACTTCAAAATAATGGCCGCATCCAAAATAATGACTTAGCCAAGGAAATTGGACTCTCGCCTTCTTCTTGTTTACGTCGGGTTAAATTACTCGAAGAAGCAGGTGTGATTCAGAATTACACCACCGTGGTCGATCCACAAAAGATTGGCTTTCAATTGATTTTATTCTCTCGTATTTGGTTGACTGGGCAAGATGCTGAAACCATCGATACTTTTATCGAAGCGATGAAAGAACTTCCTCAAGTCATGGAGTGCTACATTATTTTGGGTGAGTGCGATGCAATGCTCAAAGTTGTAGTTCCTGACCTAGAAAGTTACCGTAAATTTCAGTCTACTCACTTAACCAAGAAAAATGGCATCACTAGTGTAAAGACTGATTTACCTAGCCAAATCATCAAACAAAGCTTCCAGTTACCGTTAGAAGATTTGTAACCAAACAATTGATCTGCCAACGAGCAACTCAAGCATTAGAAACGACGAGGCTGATACTACAAGAATGGCCACGTAGTAACGCAGTTATTCACAGCCTCGAATGCAAAAACCTAGCTATGCGGTATTTCATTATATTTTAAGCAAAGAAAAATAATGATTTGCGGCAAATGAACGAACACAATCTAAGGGGCCTTTGAGCTTAATTTCTTAAACAAGAATACGACTGATTGGATTTACAGGCTCTCGCTATCAAAACTGAGCGAATTGATTACTAAGCAGCGAAACGGATTGGCATTTAGAAATTTTTGTTTAGGCAACTAAGCTATGCAAAGAAGATCAATACTCTAACGCGCTGCACAAAAGCAAATCAAGATGTCATGCTGTAAGTAATATAAGGGCTAAACATCCAAATCCAATGAAGATAGCCCATGAGTTGTATATTTTCCGGATAGTTTAGGCTGGCTGATTTTCCAAAAAGTCACGATGGATGTGGCTTAGGTCAATAAGTTCATATTGTGCCAAATCAAAAATACGCCAAATGGTGAGGGCATCTTCTTTACTGTCAAATTTAGCAGTTGCTTTATTGGTAAGCTGCCATTGTTTATCCGAAATCCAAATAAAGTATTGGCCCGTCGCCGCATTAAACGCCTGAACTTTACCATCGGCATTAATCCCTTGTAGCTGCGCACCTTCAGGCAATACAGCTTCTACTTCAGGCAAACTGATTTCAACAAAGTGTTTGATCTGGCGTAAGCCGTATCCTGCAAAAATTTCTTTTTGCTGACCATTTAACTGGTCATATTTTTCTTGAATATCTGAAATCATGGTATGGCCTATATATTTTTAACGGTACAGCAATTTAGTAAATGGCGAATTTCACTTCGGCACTTACGTCAATTCAATAATGGACAATTTTTATACCCGATAATTTGAATTTTTATAATGCGACAATAGTTCAAAATGTCGGTCAATTTTACCAATATTTTTTCACATCCTTATTTAATTTTCATGAAGTAGACCACTTTAGGATGCAAAATGTGAAATCTAGCCTGTGAATTTAAGCAAAATTTAGACCACTGAGTACCAAAGTCGTTTTTGCAATTGTTACGAATCTTTATGCTGTGCCCTTGGATGGGCCTGATCATACACTTGTGCCAATCGATCAAAATCCACATGGGTATAAATTTGTGTAGTGGTTAAATTACTATGACCCAACATTTCTTGTACAGCACGCAAGTCACCGCTATTGGACAACATATGGCTAGCGAAGCAATGTCGTAATAAATGCGGATGTAAATCGACATTTACACCTGCACGTCGAGCTTGAAATTTAACTCGATTTTCTATTTGTCTTACCCCGAGTGGATTACCTTTTTGGGTGATAAAAACTTGAGCTTCTGGGACAAAATCGCCATGCCATGCAGGATATAATTGCAACCAATGCATCACAGCCTCTTTGGCTTTAGAACCAAAAGGTACAATGCGGGTTTTATTCCCTTTACCCGTAATACGTAACAGTTGTCGATTAAAATCGATATCTCGAATGGTTAAGCCCTGCACTTCAGCCAAACGTAAGCCACTTGAATACAGCAACTCCAAAATCGCTTTATCACGTATCCAAAGCTGCCGTTGAGTTTCACTTTCTGGCTCAGGCTGTTCCATGATTTGTTTAATGGTTTCAATATCGACCAATCCAGGTAAAGGACGTGATTGGCGTTTGAGCTGAAAATCATCTGCGGGGTTGAAACTGAGATAATCCCCTTGTTCTGCCCATTTCATAAATTGGCGTATTGAAGATAACATGCGCTGCAAACTACTTGGACTGAGCTGAAACTGTTCCACTTTATGAGCAACAAATTCACGCAGATCTGACTTTTCGACATCATGCAGTGGCAAGTTGCGTATTGTACAAAATTGGAGAAAATCACTGACATCACGCTCATACGCTTGCAAGGTATGTTTAGACTGATTTTGAATTTCACGTTCCTTCAACCACATGACCAGTAGTTGAGTCTGATCCATCGTCATCTGTCTTCTCCCATTTCAACATGTGCTTTAGCGTTTCAGTACGTTCTCTAAAGCGATTTCACATATCTGTTTTATGAAAACAGTCTAGCAAAGAACCCCTTAGGCTTACCATCAACACGTTGGTAAAAAGCTTGCGTTTCATTAAGCAAATACCCTTCTACACCATCCACACTGTGCGGATTGACATGGATTAAATCCACTGGGCATTGCTCTTTTAAACTGTCCTGTGTGATACGACCAATTTTACTGTGTAAATCTTGAATTTGTTGTTCAGATAATCCTGCTTCTAAATCTAATCCGATCAACAAAGTCGGTGAATCATCTCGAGCTTGATTCAGCATTTGCGCTAAATAAGCAGCTTTTACCACACGCTCTGTGCCGAAAAAAATGCTTAATTGATCAATCATAAACTGCGGATATTCCGCCGGCTGACCAATTAAAACTTCCGTATCTTCCGTAACTTCATAGTTTTCTGAGGGCTGAATATACTGCCCGTTCAGCAAATGTTGAATTTCTTCTGGTACAAAGTCCTTCGTCGCATCAGGTGATTGTGGATTCAATACAAGCCTTGCTCCTAAAGTCATTTCAAATAATGCCTTGGTTGGTAGCCGGATATACGACTCCTCTTCAGATATTGCTAAACGCATTTTTTCCAAGGACGTAAAAAATGGAATGACGCAATCATATGTTTCATCTTCCCATGATTTCAATTGAATACGGTCGCCTTCATCCAAGATCAAATCTTCGGCAATACGTGAATCACGTCCCCCTGTTGTTCCCACACAATACACATTGGCTGCCAATAACTGAGCTAAAAATTCGGGTCGATACGCGGGTTCATGTAAGGCTTTATGAAAAAGTTGTTCTAAGATTTCTTCGTTTATTTGTTCCATGTTGATTCCAATCCAATTGAATTATAATTTTTTATTCACTTTTTATTTTATGAAAAAAGCCCTGAATGAATCAGGGCTTTGATTTTAACCTTGGAAGTAACTTAAATCTAAGCGTCCTTCGTAAACTGTTGCGGTTGGTCCGGTCATCCAGACCACACCACCTTCTTGCCACTCAATTTGCAGCTTACCACCTGCCAACTCTATTTCGACTGAATTGGCTAATAAACCACGACGCATACCTGATACTGCCGCTGCACAAGCACCTGTACCACAGGCCATAGTCTCACCGACACCACGTTCAAATACACGTAAGCGTGCATGTTTCTCATCCACAATTTGCATAAAACCAGCATTTACACGCTGTGGAAAACGCTCATGCGATTCGACTTGTGGACCAATTTTAGCGACGTCTGCAGTAATAACATCAGGAACGATCGTCACTGCATGCGGATTACCCATACTCACCACATCAATGGTGAGTTGTTCATTATTCGCCAATGCAATGTCGTATAAGTTTTCAGGCTCTTCCGCAATAAATGGAATTTCATGCGGCAAAAAGCGTGGATAACCCATATTGACGCGCACCCAACCATTTGCACCTAATTCAGGCTCTACGATACCTGACTTGGTTTGTACTTTGATTTTGGTTTTGCTGGTCAACTTACGTTCATGCACAAAGCGCGCAAAACAACGTACGCCATTTCCGCATTGTTCAACTTCCGAACCATCTGCATTAAAAATACGATATTTAAAATCGACATTGGGTAAATCAGGTGGTTCTACAATCAAAAGCTGATCAAAACCAATACCAAAATGACGGTCGGCCAAACGCTGAATCGTCACTGTATCTAAATAAGCTCGTTGGCTAATCAGATCGACCACCATAAAGTCATTGCCAAGGCCATGCATTTTGGTAAATTCTAATAACATCTCGAATTTCTCCTTAAGGCAATAAACGTTCACGTTCCCATAATGATTCGATGGTTTCGCGCTCACGAATCAAATGAGACTGATCACCGTCAACCATTACTTCAGCAGCACGTCCGCGGCTGTTGTAGTTTGAACTCATGACAAAACCATAAGCACCTGCACCCAATACTGCAAGCACGTCATTTTCTTGAATCGCCAACTGACGTTGCTTTCCTAGGAAATCGCCAGTTTCGCAAATCGCGCCAACAACATCCCAGTCTTTCTTTTCTGTATCAGTACGAGGCGTTACTTCCTGAATATCCATCCATGCTTCATATAAAGCGGGACGGATTAAGTCGTTCATTGCGGCATCAATAATGGCAAAATTACGATGATTGGTCGGTTTGAGTAAATCAACTTTGGTTAACAACACACCTGCATTTGCAGAAATACTACGCCCCGGCTCCATATATACCTTAAGGCCTAATTTTTCTAAAGCCGGACGCATTGCCTGAGCATATTCTTCAACAGTTGGCGGAACTTCGTCTTTGTAAGTCACGCCTAAACCACCACCAATATCGATGTGTTTTAGATGAATCCCCATCTCTTTCAGTTGATTGATCATTACAATGACACGATCAAGTGCATCAACAAAAGGCTGAGTTTCAGTCAACTGTGAACCGATATGACAATCAATCCCGATAATCTCAAGATTAGGCAACGACGCTGCATATGCATAGGTGTCAAAAACGCTGTCTGAAGGAATACCGAATTTATTTTCTTTTAAACCCGTAGAGATATAAGGATGGGTTTTGGCATCCACATCTGGATTTACACGCAATGAAATCGGTGCTTTCTTACCCATTGCCGCAGCAACTTTTTGGATTCGATCCAACTCTGCATGTGATTCCACGTTAAAACATGCAATACCTACGTCCAACGCTTTTTGAATATCAGCTTCAGTTTTACCCAAACCTGAGAATACAATTTTAGAAGCTTCACCACCGGCTTTTAATACACGTGCGAGTTCACCACCCGTCACGATATCAAAACCAGCGCCCTGCTTGGCAAGTACGTTTAACACCGCAAGATTAGAGTTTGACTTTACCGCAAAACAAATTTGATGGTCGATAAAGCTAAATGCACGATCCATATCTGAATAATGCTTTTCAAAAATAGCTTTTGAATAAACATAAAGCGGTGTGCCATATTGCTGTGCAAGCTGTTGTAAAGAACATTGCTCTGCATGCAATACCCCATTCGTACGGGTGAAACTCATGAAAGTATCCTTTCTATAAAAGCATTAAGGTGTAGGGTTAGAATTTGAAGATTCCGATTCAGTTGCAACAGGAGCCGCTTGTTTTTCCTGCTTTTGCTGTGCAGGCGTGTCTGGATAAATCAGATATTTTGCGCGCTTATCTGCATTGGCATCTGAAGGTAAATGCAATGCACCAGACTGACCACAAGCTGTCAGCAGCACAGCACTTGCTAATACAATAATTTTATAATTCATAAAACGATACATAAACGTACCTAATGAAAAGATTTTTCCGAGTATAACGTGATCAACCCGCGGATAAAAGAAAAGCCCTGTAATTCCAAGTGAGCTTTTTGCCATTCTGCACTAAATTTAAGCAAATTTTGATGGTGCTATTTTCAAACCACTTTTATGTATTTTTCTGGACCGATCAGGCTATTGATTTCACTGAAATAGCTTATCAATTTGAATGCTGTTTTATACAAATTGAAGCGCTAATAAACAATCTGTTTTAACGCAAAATAAATCCATATCCAAATAAAAAAGCTGCTCCTCAGGAGCAGCTTTTTATGTTTTTACATCAGTTCAAAAATGTAAATTAATGGTGCTTTTTCTTATAAAAACCGAAATAGCCAATAATCAAAATGATGAACCAAATTGGGCTCACCATGAGCGCTTTCATGGTATCTGCTTCTAATGACAAAACATAAATCATGCCGATGAAGAAGATAATCACGAGCCAGCAAGTATATAAGCCGCCCGGCAATTTAAAGGTTGATTTCGCATGCAGCTCAGGACGAGTTTTATAGTAAACGATATAGCTCCAGATAATCATGAGCCATACGCAGATAAATAAAATCGTCGACAGTGTAGTTGCTAAAGTGAAGGCTTCAACCGTGTTCGGTACGAAATACTGTAATGCCGCACCCAACAGTAAACAAACTGCCGAGAAATACAACGCATTTGCCGGAACTGCACGTGAGTTTAGACGGCCAAACGCTTTTGGACCTTGCTCTTCACGAGATAAACCAAACAACATACGTGAAGTCGAGAACACACCACTATTCATCGATGACATAACTGATGACAACACCACCAAGTTCATAATAATCGCAGCAGCAGCAATACCGGCTTGGCTAAACAAGTTCACGAATGGTGAAATGCTTGGGTCAATGGCATTCCATGGCGTAACGGACATCACAATCACAAGTGCCAGCACATAGAAAATAATGATACGAATCGGAATCGAGTTCACAGCTTTAGGCAAGTTGTGTTCTGGATCTTTGGTTTCTGCTGCCGTAGTACCCACGAGTTCTACGCCGACAAAGGCAAAAATGGCGATTTGGAAACCTGCCAAGAAGCCAGTTACTCCTGTTGGGAATAGACCACCATGTGACCATAAATGTGTGAATGATGCGATTTCACCTGTCGATGAGGTAAAACCGGTAAAGATCATCCAAAGACCGACACCAATGAGCACCACGATTGCAATAATCTTAATCAGTGCAAACCAAAACTCTAATTCACCAAAAAGTTTAACCGTAACAAGGTTTAAACCCATGATAAAAACAATGGCGGCAACACTGATCATCACCCCTTCTTCGGGCGAGAACGGGTTACCTCCATTAAAGAATTGCAGGTAATAAATGATGGCCGATAAATCAGCAATCCCTATAGTGATCCAGCACAGCCAATAGGTCCAACCCACAAAATAACCTGCCCACGGGCCGATTAAGTCGGTTGCAAAATCGATAAAAGATTTATATTCAAGATTTGATAGTAATAACTCGCCTAATGCACGCATGACGAGGAAAACCATAAAACCAATAATCATATAGATAATAAGGATGGACGGACCAGCTAAACTGATGGTCTTTCCTGACCCCATAAATAAACCTGTACCAATCGCACCACCAATCGCAATCAATTGCAGGTGTCGGTTGGACAAGCTTCGTTTCAAATCGCCGCTATCAGCGTGCGATCCATGAATTTCATTTGACATTATTTAATTCAACTTCGCGTTCCAATTGCGACAAATTAACGTAAAAATTTCAGAAAATACAAAATTATTTCTCATCATCTATATTTTCGGATTAAGTGACAAAGTTAATTTATTTTTCTTATATATAAAAATCTTAGCGCCAGTTCACATTTTAAAGCGACCAATAAAACAACAATTTACTTGTAATAACTTAAATTTTATGCAAAAAATATTTTACCAACGATAAAAATTTATGCCAAAAATCATGGAAGTTTCTAACAATGGCATATCAATTGCTACAGATATCAAAAATGTAGCATTCACTCACTCAGGGCCGATAAGAAGAAGATACTATGCAAGAAATTCAAAATATCATGGAAACACTCAGTGGATGGGTCTGGGGCCCGTACATGTTGGTCCTCATTGTCGGAACAGGTGTATTCCTCACCTTCCGACTACTTTTCTGGCAATTTCGCATGTTGCCTTTCGCATTCAAACAAGTCTTTGGCAAGCATCCTAAAGCCAATCAACATGATGGCGATATTTCTCATTTCGCCTCACTTATGACCGCACTTTCTGCCACCATTGGTACAGGTAATATTGCCGGTGTAGCCACTGCTTGTGTGCTCGGTGGTCCGGGCGCAGTGTTTTGGATGTGGATAACCGCGCTTTTTGGTATGGCAACCAAATATGGTGAAGGTGTACTCGCTGTAAAGTTTCGTCATAAAAATGAAAATGGCGAAATGAACGGTGGTCCGATGTATTACATCGAACGTGGACTTGGGCCTAAGTGGAAATGGTTGGCAGTGGTATTTGCCCTATTTGGTACTTTGGCATCCTTTGGTATTGGGAGCTCAGTACAGTCCAATACTGTCGCGCTTGCTGTGCAAAACAGCTTAGGGATCAGCACACTCACCACTGCAATCGTCATCACCATATTCTCTGCCCTCGTTATTTTAGGCGGCATCAAATCCATTTCTAAAGCCTCTTCATTTATTGTTCCAATTATGGCGGTAGGTTATGTATTGGGTGGCTTAATCATTATTTTCACCAACCTTGAATTGGTGATCCCTGCACTAAAAATGATCTTTAGCTATGCATTTACGGGCGAAGCTGCTGCGGGTGGTGCGATTGGTGCTGCGATTCGTTATGGTGTGGCACGTGGTGTATTCTCTAATGAAGCAGGTATGGGCTCAGCACCTATTGCCGCTGCGGCTGCAAAAACTGACCACCCAGCACGTCAAGGTCTTGTCTCTATGACAGGTACGTTCTTAGACACCATCATTGTTTGCTCAATTACAGGTATCGTACTGGTGATGGGCTTCATCATGGCAGGACAAAGCTTTGGTGATCAAACGGGTGCCGTACTGACGATCAGTGTTTTTGACAAACTACTTCCGGGCTTCGGTGGTTGGGTCGTGACTTTCGGTATTATTTTCTTCGCTTATTCAACCATTCTGGGTTGGAGCTATTATGGTGAAAAATGCTGTACTTACCTGTTAGGTGAAAAATCAGTAATGATTTATCGCTTAATTTACATCGCATCAGTATTTGTCGGCTGTGTCGTAACACTTGATCTCGTTTGGCTATTTGCCGATACCTTTAACGGTTTGATGGCTGCACCAAACTGTATTGCACTGTTATTGCTCTCAGGCATCATTGTAAAAGAATCGAAAGATTTTATTGAACGTCGTAAATCAGGTGAATTGTACTAATCCCCTGCTAAACAAAAAGCCACGTGAATTCACGTGGCTTTTTTATTCGGACTGAAAATCAATATTTACTTATTGAATCGTGCCAATTTGACCATCATCAAATTTGTCGTTTTTCGTCTTGCTTTCATTGGCCGCTTCATCTTTTGGATCTAATTCAGCATCTTCAATAAAGCCTTCACCAAATTGGTCACCAAACTCATTTTCAGCATATTCAGAATCTACAGCACTGGCTTCCATCAGATCCGCTTCGATTTCTAAGGCAATTTCCAAGGATAAAGAAAAGAACAATACCCCCTGAATTTTCATGTTCCCTTGTTCATCTTCAAGATATTCACTGAGAGTTTTATATGCAGGGCTGCTTTCATCAAAAGGTACGTCAAGGTATAAATCACCTGTATAGCTATCGATCAAAGACTCACCTTCTAGCCCCATACAAGGGAAATACTCGAGATTTTGCAGGTCAAACCAGTGCATAACGTCATTACGTACCGTATTTTTCTCAGGATGTTGATGATCATATTCTTCAAAATGCACAAATAACACATCACGATTTTTTTCACGTGCAATGGCATCGATATGTCGTAATAGTTCAGTCATGTGGTGACCCATTTCAAAAAATATAATGCGCTATTATAAAGTGCTTACTATATAAAAGTGCAGCTATTGAAAATAAAACGACATCAATTGACCTTCAACAGTCATTTCATGCGATAAAAACTTGGTTTTTCGATGTATTCACCGCTATGCTGTGACTCAATTTGAGTTTGTGCACAGTAAATATTATGGCGAAAGCAAAAAGTGTCTATCGATGTGAACAATGTGGTGCTGATCATCCCAAATGGGCCGGTCAATGTACCGAATGTGGTGAATGGAATTCATTAGTCGAAGTCAATATTGCACCCGCCGTTACACACCGTGCACAGCCTAAAATGGGCGGTGGCTATGCAGGTCAAGCCGCTGCTGTGACCACCTTAAATCAAGTTTCTGTTTCGCATGAAACCCGAATGGCAACAGGTATTGGTGAATTTGACCGTGTACTCGGTGGTGGACTGGTCACAGGTTCAGTTGTGCTGATTGGTGGTGACCCCGGCATTGGTAAATCCACTATTTTGCTACAAACCGCAACCTATATGGCGGCGAGTAAAAGTTCTGCCTTATATGTCACAGGTGAGGAATCTTTGTCTCAGGTGGCGCTACGTGCCCAGCGCCTAGATTTGCCGACCGATCAACTTAAAGTCATGGCAGAAACCTGTGTCGAGCGTATTTGCGAAGTATTGGCACATGAACGCCCTGCCGTGGCCATTTTAGATTCGATCCAAACCCTATACACCGAAACACTCCAGTCTGCGCCGGGCGGTGTTTCCCAAATTCGTGAATCGGCTGCACTCCTGACCCGCTTTGCCAAAAATAGTGGCACTGCACTGTTTATTGTCGGTCACGTAACAAAAGAAGGTTCTTTGGCCGGCCCTCGCGTGCTTGAGCACATGGTCGATTGTGTTTTGTATTTTGAAGGTCAGTCTGACTCTCGCTTCCGTATGATTCGTGCGGTGAAAAACCGTTTTGGTGCGGTCAACGAGCTTGGGGTATTTGGCATGACTGATAAAGGTCTGCGTGAAGTATCAAACCCATCCGCTATTTTCCTTAGTCGTTATGATGAAGCCATTCCGGGTTCCATTGTCATGATTAGCCGTGAAGGTACACGCCCACTTTTGGTTGAAGTTCAGGCTTTGGTAGATGATGCGCACGGACAACCTCGGCGCGTGGCCTTAGGTTTAGAACAAAACCGTTTAAACATGCTTTTAGCCGTTATGCACCGTCATGGTGGCGTACAAACCGCAGGACAAGATGTCTATGTCAATGTCGTCGGTGGCTTAAAAATCACGGAAACCGGTTCTGACCTTGCGGTACTTTTAGCCTGTGCCTCTAGCTTAAGAGCTAAAGCCCTGCCACAGCATTTGGCGGTATTTGGCGAAGTCGGACTTTCAGGCGAAATCCGTCCTGTACCCAATGGACAGGAACGACTCAAAGAAGCCATTAAGCATGGTTTTAAAACCATTATTTTACCGCGTGGGAATGCACCGCAAAAACCCATTTCAGGTGTAGAGATTATTTCTGTCGCACGTTTACATGAGGCGTTGAGTCAGGCAATTACGCTGACCGATGAGTCTTAGTCACGCTGAATAGTATATTTTGAATGAATTTTCAATTTTTTACCGATGTTCTATTGAAATTCAATAAAAATGGCGGCATAACTAGATGGCTATTTTAACTTTATATAGATATAGGAAAATTTGATGGAAGTTCGACAGCGTGGTTTGATGACTGCTCTTTTAACAGCAGCCCTTTTGGTAGCGCCGATTGCAGAAGCGAAACGTGCCGGTGGTGGTAAAAGCCATGGTATGAGCCGTCAAGCTGCTCCAACTCAGTCTTATCAGCAACCTCGTCAATCTGCTCCTGTTCAACAGCCTGCAACTGCTGGCGCTCCAGCAAAATCTGGCTCGAATGTGGGCGGAATGGTTGCTGCTGGTGTGGCTGGTGCTGCAATTGGTGCAGTCGCTGCAAATGCGATGGCCGATGACAACAATGGTCAAGCAGCTTCTGAAGCGCAAGCTCAACAACAGGAAGAGAAAGGTGGTATTCCAGGCTGGATCTGGATTTTACTTGCCGCTGCTGTTGCCTTCTTCATTTTCCGTAAGATGGGCGCAAAAAAAAAACTAGCCGCTAACAATCCGTATGCGCCAAACAGCGGTGCAAACAATGCACCGTTTGGCCAACAAAATGCTGCACCTCGTGCAGGTAATGACAATACGAATATTTTTGGTAATTCTGTAGGCGGTAATTCAGCAGCTTCAAATGCTCCATTTGGTGCAGCTGCTGCAACGAATGCGCCTTTTGGTGCTGCCTATACCAACAGCGGCAATCAATTGCCTGATGGTACAGAACCAGCAACATTTTTACGTGTTGCACGTCAGCGTTTTAACCACATTCAATCGATGAATACGGCAAGCAACATTTCTGAAATTCAGCGTTACTTAACGCCTGATCTTTACCAGTCTATGTATAACGACATTATGGCGAATAAAGACGAAGACGTTGCTGAGTTTTCTAACTTAAATGCTATGGTGGTCGATTCTGCTAACGAAAATGGTCAATACGTTGTAAGTGTGCGTTTTACAGGTACTGTTAGTGAAGACTTAAATAGCCTGCCACAGCCATTTGCTGAAGTATGGCATTTTGTTAAACCTGCGGGTTCTGATCAAGACTGGTTAGTTGCAGGCATTCAACAAGAGCAATAATGTAGACATTTAAGCATTCTTGCATTCTAAAATAGCGACTTCGGTCGCTATTTTTTTGCCTTTATTTCCCTCTTTTTTAATTCAACTTCAACTCAGCATGCTGAAAAATCAATAATTTTGTGAATACATTATTTTAATTATTAATAATAATTGTTATCATTTAGATTAGCTTTAATACAATTTCCAAGCGCTTAAGTATTTTATGAATAGCTCACCACCTGAGGCACTCGTGACCCCCCTCACATCTGCGCTGCCTAAAACGCGTAAAGACACCCCCTCTCTATTGACCTATCGCTTGATGATTTTCTATCGCTTTGCCCTCGCTTTAGTGGGCGGATATGTTGTCGCGATGCTATCTGCCATCGTGATCGCAGATGTGTTTAGCGAAGACCGTGGAACTGCAGCCATGAGTGCAACTTTAATTGCGTTTATCCTGTGGAGCTGTGCATTTATTTGGGTCTTTATGGTGAATAAAACCCTCAAAGCAACTTTAGGCATTGTGATCCCTGCGGTGTGTTTGTATGCCATTTACATGATGATGGGAAGCTAAAATGCGTGTTGATGCAAAAGTAGAGGGACCGCGCCAGTCCATGTCTTGGCTGCATACATGGGCTAGCCTAATCTTAGGTTGGTTGCTGTATGCTATTTTCCTGACCGGAACCCTGAGCTTCTTTAAAAATGAAATCAATGTCTGGATGACTCCTGAGCTGCATCAATCTGTTCCAGCCAGTTCACAAGTCCAACAAACTGAAGTCGCACTGAATTATTTACAGCAAAATCATCCGAATGCAGGTGCTTGGAATATTTTGCTGCCGAATACGCGTCAAAATGCCACCTTAATTACCGTGCGTGAACAAGGTGAAGACCCTCGCGCACGCCGTGGTGGTAAACAAATCTACATTGATAGTGCTACAGGTGAAGTGCTTGAGCCGCGCGATACGCGTGGTGGTAATTTTCTCTATCGTTTCCATTTCGAACTATATGGCATGCCACGTATGTGGACACGATGGTTTATCGGGATAGCCACACTGTTGATGTTAGTTGCCATCATTAGTGGTGTGATTACTCATAAAAAAATCTTTAAAGATTTCTTTACCTTCCGTTCAGGCAAAGGACAACGTTCTTGGCTCGATGCACATAATGCAACCGCAGTATTTGCGCTTCCCTTCCACATCATGATCACCTTTAGTGGCCTGTTGCTGCTGTTATTTACGATCATGCCTTGGGGGATTGAGCGTATTTATGAAAACCGTGGACAATTTTTACAAGAACAAAATCGTGCCTTGGTTCAAGAAAATAAACCTGAAGGACGTGAATCTGCTCAAGGACGCGAAGAACGTGGCGAACGCCCACAGCAAGCCCGTGCCAATTCTGCACAAAACCCAGGTGAAAATCGCGCTGAGGGCCGTGGTGAAGGTCGAGGAGATCGTCGCTCTAAACGTGAAGAGCAACCTGTTGTTGCTGCGCCGCTGACCAACTTAGCACCAATCGTGACTGCGGTTCAGGCTGAATGGAAAACTAATCCTATTAGTATCGTTAGCATCATTGCACCGAATACAGACCAAGCTAAAATTGAGCTACGCGCCTTACATGGTGAAAGTGTTGCATATCGAAATGTCTATGCAAGTAAACAATTTGATGGCGTAACAGGCAAAGACTTAACTGACAAAAGTGCCAAGTTAAAGCACGCTTCTGTACCGATGGGTATTTACAATGTAGTGACCACGCTACATGAAGCACGCGGTGTAGATTTAGCACTACGTTGGCTGCTGTTTATTTCAGGGATTGTAGGCACCCTGATGGTCGCTACAGGTCTCATTCTGTGGTGTGTAAAACGTGCGCCTCAACAGCAGAAACAAGGCTTTAAATCATTTGGCTACCGCACGGTTGAAGTGACCAATATTGCAGCGATTATTGGTTTACCCATTGCCTGTGCAGCATTTTTCTATGCCAACCGTTTTATTCCCGCACAGCTTGAAAACCGTTCGGAATTAGAAATTCGTAGTTTCTTTATTGTTTGGCTACTGACGCTCGTTTATGCGATGTTCCGTACGCACCGTCAAGCGTGGCTGGAACTTTTAGCTTTTGCCACAGCAATTTTTGCCTTACTGCCAATTGTAAACTTCATGACTGGTGGTCAAGCGCTTTGGAATACCATGGCAAATGGCCAATGGATGATTGCATCCTTTGATCTTGCAATGTGGCTTTTGGCTATCTTGTTTGCCTATTCATTTTACAAAGTGAAAAAGCATAAAGGGCTGCATGTTAAAAAAGCACGTGGCACAAAGGAGGTTGAAGCATGATGTTCTTTCTCCTGATTTGGGCACTGAGTAGCTTAGGTTTTTTTGCCTTGGCATGCAGCATGTCTAAACATCAAAAGCAGTTCTACAGCAAAGAGTTAAGTGTGGGCCAAACACGCTTAGCCACGCTAGTCGGCTGGGCGCTATTGATCATCGCCTTACTACTTTGCCTCTCACTTGGCACGCCGAGCAATAACATCAGTTATTGCTTTGGCGCGCTGACCATTGCGGCTTTATTTGTCGGGCTATGTATTAGTTATATCGCTGAATATTTTTGGAAAATTATTGGTGCTTTAGTTGTCATCTTTGTATTGTCAGCAGTGTTATTGAAATTTTAATTCTTTAGACGACATTCTCTAAACATTGAAAGCCAATCTTCGGATTGGCTTTTTTCATGCCAACCGATTAGGCTATGCCTATTCTGCTCTTTTGGATTACACATGTCTGAACTTTCAATCTCTCCTGCTTTATATAACCGCGCTATGGCAGGTAATAAAGATGCTCAATTTGAACTGGCTGAAATTTATATGCAAAGTGAAAATGATGAGCATGTTGAACTTGCTGAAGAATGGGCACTCAAAGCAGCTCAGTTAGGTCATGTAGAAGCAATGTATTGGCTGGGTGAAGGTTATGCAGTCTATGCCAAAGATATGCTCGAAGAAGATCCTGAAGAATCTAATACCTATTTTGAGCATGCACACCGCTGGTTAGAACAAGCGGCAAAACATGACCATCCTGCTGCAATTTTAGAATTGGCCAATTTTTACCGTCGCGGCGATGTGGTGGAAAAAGATGTTGCTAAATCCATTGAACTGGTTGAACAATCTGCAAAATTAGGTGAAGTTCAAGCCATGCGTGATTTAGCTTTTATTTATGCCAATGGATTAGGCATCGACGCTGATGAAGAAAAAGCAGATTTTTGGAATGAAAAAGCCAATGTGGCTGAGCAGTAATCCAATTATTTTCTAAAAAATAAAGCCCATCTCATGATGGGCTTTTTGCTTTTAACAAAATGGCTCAGCTCGCTACATAGCTATTTACGTCAACAGTAATGACTTGTCGGCAAATGCCTTCTGCTCCACGCTGCTGTTCAAATACGTCTGCTGGCATGGCATCAAAGCTGTCAAAGAAACTAATTTCAGTTTCGTCAATGTCATACACCAAAGAATGGTTCCCCACGCCCTCTAGAGTATCGTAATACACAATCACAAACTGATTTTGTTCAAAAGCCTGCTGAATTTGTGCATAGCCAATTGCAGGCAATATAGGCAGTTCCAATTGGTCTGCTTCTGCATAACTGCGTTTTTCACTGTCCTGCAGCTCAGGATCATGCTCTGTGTAAAACTTTACTTGAAAACCAAACTTTTTCAGTCCTACAGCTAAACCAATGGTTGTTGTGCCATGGTCAGCGTCATAAGCGCAAACTTCGATGAGTTGCTGAATATCTGCATCTATGCCTAAGTGCTGCAGCAACATCCACACCGCATAAATGCCACCGTTGGCTTCTAAATTTGCCAACTCATCAGGTATTTCCATCGACATATATCAAAACTCAAAATTGCTTATGGACGATGATAAACAAATCAAAGTGGTTTTGCCTGCAAGTTTTAATCCAGACCTGATTTCACATGCACAAAAATAATGTCCAAATCTTGTTTAGGTACAAAATTCTTTTCAACCATTTGAAACTGCGTAGCGCTCAGTTTTTTGACTTTACCTGCCCAGCAAAATGAAACCAGTTCGTTAGCATCCCGCTCAATAGTCAGCTTAAAATCTTGAATAGGTTTTGCCCAATTGGCACCTGTTTTTAAGATATAGCCCAGTGCTTGAAATGGTGCATGCTGTGATTTGGCCTTTCTGAGTCCTGCCTTAAAGTTTTTATCCATACAAAATTGTTGATTATACTCATCTGGATATAACGCCACAGAGCCACCCACCAGCGGTGCATATTGATGCTGTACGCGAGTAAATGCTTTGGCTTTAAAGGTTTGCTTCCAGCTGTAAATTACCTGAGATGACCATGAAATGACTTCACTCGGATCTTTGGGCAAAACTTTTTGCAAAGCTGCATTTTTACAGTTTCTGAGTTTTTCCTCGAAAGTTTCATATTCATCATCTTGCCTGCTCCACGGATTCAGCATGTCTTTTTCCGTAAACCCGCATTGCTTAAAACTCTCCGTCATATCAATCGGGGCTGTTTTTTCATCTTTTTGAATAAAAGTGCGCACATGCATTTCAGGCTGAATCGTTTTTCCATTCACTTGAACTTTAAAACGTTTGAGCAACTTTTCTGTATTGGCAAAATCTGATTCAAAGAAGTTTTTAACTTTTGGCAACGGAAATAAGACCGTTTCAATCACATCTTGATTGCTCAGATTTTTAAACTGATAATCGACCTTGATCATTTTTTTACTGATAAACAGGTCTTCACTGAACATTTGAATGTCTTTATTTTTCAGGTACTGCACCCCTCCCGTTGCCACATAGCCTGTTGAATCGTTGGCATATGTTAGTGCTGAAAAACACAAGCATATGAATGCAGTTAATTTTTTCATTATTAGCTTCCAATTTTTTATATTTAAAATTGCACTAGAATATCATCGACCATTTTTCAGGAATATACTCAGAAATTAGCCCTATCCCGATAATTATAAGGGCAATGATGCCAATCAAAATAATAAAACTCACTGCTTTTATGACTACTCTAAGGGTTAAATTTAAGCCTTTCGTATAATTTTCAATAAAGCCTGAAAATTTAAATAAGGATAAAACCCCAATCAAAATTAAAGGCAGAAAAAAAATATCTTGTGGTGAAAAGTCGCCTCGCCTTGCTGAGACAGCTTGTGAAGATACGAGTAAAACTAGGAAAATATTAAATTTTAATATATTCATGATATGTACGTTATTATCTTTTTATTATCAGATTATTCATCTACATATTAACCAATTTTTGATTGGAACTCACTCTATTTCCAAGTACAATACTCCGCTAGTCGAGGGATGCTGCGACTTTCTTATAGGCACTAAATATAAGATCGCTAGGCTCGACGATTCGGTTGGACACTCGTTCCAATCAACAACGGCATCCGCGAACTGAATGATCAATTGTTTTTATTAAGGAGATCGTGATGAACGCGGTTAATGCTTCATTTACAGATTACAAAGTTGCCGACATTTCACTAGCTGACTACGGCCGTAAAGAAATCAAACTCGCAGAAGCAGAAATGCCAGCCCTAATGGGTCTTCGCAAACGCTATGCAGCGGCTAAACCGCTTGCTGGCGCGAAAATCCTTGGCTGTATCCACATGACCATTCAAACTGCAGTTTTAATTGAAACTCTAGTTGAATTAGGTGCAGAAGTTCGCTGGACTTCATGCAACATCTTCTCTACTCAAGACCACGCTGCTGCTGCAATCGCTGCTGCAGGTATTCCTGTATTTGCTTGGAAAGGCGAAACTGAAGAAGAATACATGTGGTGTCTTGAACAGCAAATTAATGTGAATGGTACGCCTTGGGATGCCAACATGATTCTGGACGATGGCGGTGACTTAACTGCACTTGTTCACGAAAAATACCCAGAAGTGATTGCTAAAATTCACGGTATTACAGAAGAAACCACTACAGGTGTTCAACGTCTTTACGAAATGCACCGCGACGGTACTTTAAAAGTTCCAGCGATTAACGTAAATGACTCTGTCACTAAGTCTAAAAACGACAACAAATACGGCTGCCGTCACTCACTTAACGATGCAATCAAACGTGGTACAGATATGCTTTTATCTGGTCGTCGTGCGCTTGTAGTCGGTTATGGTGACGTAGGTAAAGGTTCTGCTCAATCACTTCGTCAAGAAGGCATGATTGTACGTGTCACTGAAGTTGACCCTATCTGTGCAATGCAAGCATGCATGGACGGTTTCGAAGTTGTTGCTCCGTATAAAAATGGCATTCAAACGGGTAAGAAAGAAGACATCAACCTTGATCTTCTTCAAAATACTGACTTGATCGTAACAACAACTGGTAACTACCACGTATGTGACGCTGCAATGCTTGATTCATTAAAAGCTGGCGCTGTAGTTTGTAACATCGGTCATTTCGATACTGAAATCGACACAAATTACTTACGTGGTTATAAGTGGGTTGAAGTTAAGCCACAAGTTCACCAAGTGTATCGTTCAGAAAATGAAAATGATTACTTAATCCTTCTTTCAGAAGGCCGTTTGGTGAACCTTGGTAATGCAACCGGTCACCCTTCACGTATTATGGATGGTTCTTTTGCCAACCAAGTATTGGGTCAAATGCACCTATTCGCTGAAAAATTTGCTGATCTTCCTGAAGATCAAAAACAAGCTGCAATCCGTGTAGAACTTATTCCTAAGAAATTAGACGAAGAAGTTGCTGCTGCAATGGTTGCAGGTTTCGGCGGCGTATTGACGACTTTGACTCAAGAACAAGCGGACTACCTCGGTGTTCAAGTTGAAGGCCCGTTCAAAGCTGAGGCTTATAAATACTAAGTTTTATAAATACCTCTCCCTAACCCTCTCCTGAGCGTGCTTCAAGCACTGCTTTGAAGCTCAGCGCAAGAGAGGGAACTCTTCATTGTGAAAGCAAATTTGTTGTTAACTCCAAATAACTATTACTTTCATAATGGAAGTCCCTTCTCCCTCTGGGAGAAGGTTAGGATGAGGGGATTTTTTTAAATAAAAGTATTTATAAAAAAAGGATTTGAACATGTCAAAACAGATTCCTATTTCCTTTGAGTTCTTCCCGACCAAAACTGATGCGGGCGCGGAAAAACTTAAAGTTGTACACCAAGAACTACAATTATTAAATCCTGAATTTTTCTCTGTAACATACGGTGCAGGCGGTTCTACCCGTGAACGTACTTTGTCTACATTGAACGACTTCAACGGTAAAGGCACACCTGTTGCCCCTCACCTGTCTTGTATTGGTGACAGCAAAGAACGTATTGCCGAATTGCTGGATTTGTATAAGTCACAAGGCATTGACCGTATTGTTGCGCTGCGCGGTGACTTGCCCTCTGGTCAGGTGGGCTTAGGCGAATTGCCTTATGCAACAGATCTTGTGCGTTTCATCCGTGAACATACTGGTGATCACTTCAAAATCGAAGTGGCTGCTTACCCTGAAATGCATCCGCAAGCAGACAGCTTTGATCTCGACATCAAACGTTTCTGCGATAAAGCCAATGCAGGCGCAAATGCAGCACTCACACAGTTCTTCTTTAATCCAGATGCATACTTCTACTTTGTAGAGCGCATTCAAAAAGAAGGCGTGAATATTCCTGTTGCTCCAGGCATTATGCCGATTACCAATGCAAGCAACTTAATCCGCTTTGCAGATGGTACAGGTGCAGAAATTCCTCGCTGGATTCGTAAACAGCTTGCGACTTATGGCGACGACACAGCATCGATCAAAGCCTTTGGTCATGAAGTGATTGTAAAACTTTGCGAACGCCTGATTGCTGGTGGTGCGCCAAGCTTGCACTTCTATACCATGAACACCACTGACCCTACACGCCAACTTGTGAAAGACCTCGGTCTTGCATAAGACATTTCGACCTATTTGAGAGTAAAACTTTAATGCCACGTTTTTATATTGAAGCTGATTTAACTGTTGATACGACTGTTGAATTAACGGAAACAGTGTTTCATCACTGGGTAAAAGTTTTACGTGCTCACGTGGGCGAAACTGCCACTTTGTTCAATGGGCAAGGTGGCGAATACCATGTTGAATTGGTTGAAGTCGCTAAAAAGTCGGCTGCCGTCCAAGTTTTGCAATTCAATCCAAGCAATCGCACACCACATTTTACGGCACTCTTGGGTCAAGTGATGAGCAAAGGCGACCGCATGGATTATGCGATTCAAAAAGCGGTTGAACTCGGTGTTTCTGAAATTCAACTACTCACATCCGAACGTTGTGAAATGCGTTTGAAGTACGATCGTGATCAAAAGAAACTCGACCATTGGCAAGGTATTGCCATTGCTGCATGTGAACAATGTGGTCTCAACATTGTCCCTAAAGTACTTGCGCCCCTTTCTCTTGAAAAATGGCTGGAGAGTAATCTTCCGACTACCAAGTTGGTACTCGCACCCAATAAAGATGAAGTTGATGTATTAGCTGATGCTGACCCACAATTTGCCTTACTGATAGGCCCTGAAGGTGGCTTGAGCGAAGCCGAGATCAGCGCAGCAAATGAGAAAGGTTTTGTGAACTGGTGTATCGGTGAACGTGTCCTTCGCACAGAAACTGCACCTGTAGTTGCACTTTCAATTTTAAATTATAAATTTATTTAATTTTTACTCGATAGTTCATCTGAAAGCATCAATGATGACATCCTCGATATTGCTTTTTATTTGTAACGCAATTACCCTAGAGTCAATAAAAACAAATGATTTGTTACTAAGAATAAACAAATATTCTCAGGAACAATACAAATACAACGATCTAAATTTGGCTAAGGCAGGGTTTTTATATTCATGACGTATAAACAAGATGAATATATCAAGCAGTACAATCATACTGCTCAAATTGCGAACACGATTCGCCATAGCCGCTATTTTTTAGTCAGTATCCTGATTATTTGCTTATATATTTTTTCGATATATCAAATTTTTTATAAATCGCCATCTTTATATTTCAATATTTGGTTTATTTTTACCGAAGTTTTTGTCAGTTTATGCTGGCTGATTAGCACCGTTTATTTTAAACCTGAACAATATTCACTGATGATTGCGCATCGTTGGTTACAGTTTCAGTGTTTTTCTGTCGGCACACTGATTGCGAGCGGTATCTTTTTAATTTTTTACTATTTACCTGCGACCAATCAAAGCTTTGAACCGATTCAGGCCTTAACGCTCTCCGCCCTACTCTTGATCGTGACGCAAACCTTTGGTTTGACCTATTTAACGCAAAAACTCAATTATTTTTGTTTAGCCTTTATCCCGTCTATCGTGCCGTATCTGATTGCACAATTTTTTTTCTTAGATGGTTCAAATCACTTATTTAGCCTGAGTATTAATTTTGGGCTCATTGTGATTTTAATGTGCGCCATGACGTCATATCGAATTCATCGTCGTGTATCGACATTACATGCTAAAAATAACCTACTGGTCGATAGTGCGAAGCAACAAGTCAAATGGACTGATGAACTGTGTCAGCAGCTCCAAGATGAAGTCAACAAATCACGAGACATCGAATTACAGCTACAACTGGGTAACCAAATCCTTGAACAGAAAGTCAAAGAGCGGACCTTCGACATTGAGCAAATGAACAAGGATTTAGAAAACCAACAAGCCAATTTAGTCCTTGCGCATGAAATTGCAGGTTTACGCCCTTGGGATTGGAATATCAAAGATCGTAAAATCGTTGTCACCAACTATAAGCAAGAAAAAACCCTAAGGCATTCGAAAGAGCATCAGCAACAGTTACAGCATGTGATCCATCCTGATGATATTCCTCATTTTAAGTCGGCAATGATTCAACATCTACGTGGATTTAAAGATCGTTATGAGGCCACCTATCGAATTCAAAACAGTCAAGGAAAATGGAGTTGGGTACATGATATTGGGCGGGTCATTCAACGCGATCCAGATAACCGTAAGCCCTTGCGCATGGTCGGTATTCGTCGTGACATTCATCAGGAACGGACGTCTCAAGAACGTTTAAAACTTGCAGCCAGTGTACTCGAACAAGCTGCTGAAGGGATTTTCATTTTAAATGAAGAGCTGTGCTATATCGAAGTCAATCCATTTTACGAACAATTAACCGGCTTTAACTACGACCAAATTATTGGTAAACATCTTTTTGATATCACTGCAAATTACAAATCAATTCAACGTAGTATGCACTATTCGATCATTAAGCAAGTGCTGAAAATTGGTGAGTATGATGGTGAATTGCACGAAAAATTTCTTTCAGGTAAAGAACTGACACTATGGATGCATATTAATGCGATTACCGATGATCAAAATCGCGTCACCCATTACATTGGAATTGTCTCAGATTTAACAGAACGTAAATTGCAAGAACAACGTTTATCTTATTTAGAAAACTATGACACCTTAACAGATTTACCTAACCGTTTTTATTACAACTATCAACTGCATCAATATTTAGTTTCACAGCAAGATTCGATTAAACAGTTGGCCGTTATTCGTTTAAACATCGACCGTTTCCGTCCATTAAATGAATATCTCAGCAACAATGGTGGTGACGAACTGTTACGCCAAGTCGCACAGCGTTTACGTCTAACCAATGCCGAAGCTCTGTTTGTAGCACACTTAAATGGCGATGATTTTGCGATAGTGTATGAAATTTCACATATCCGCCCTTCTGTGCAAGAGCATTGTGAACGCATCAATAAAGCCTTTAGCATTCCATTTAATATTTTTGGCCAAGATCATGTTATCACTTTATCGATGGGTGTCGCGTTCTACCCTGAGCATGGTCGTCAGCTAGATTATCTGAATAATTGTGCAGAACAAGCGCTGAGCGAAGCAAAAAATTTAGGTGGCAACACCACTCGTTATTATTCCAATGAAAATACCGCATTATTAGAGCAGGGGATCTTCTTGGAACGCGACTTGCGTAAAGCCATTCAAAATAATGAGTTGGTGGTGTATTACCAACCGAAGATTAATTTCCGTGATAAAAATATTTATGGTTTTGAAGCCTTGGTGCGTTGGAATCACCCTGAAAAAGGCTTAATACCACCAGGCTTATTTATTCCTCTAGCAGAACAAACCAGTTTAATTTCGGATATCGGGCGTTTTGTCCTGCAAAAAACCGCACAGCAAATTCGTTTTTGGAACAATTTGGGTTATCAAAATATTTGTGTATCCGTCAATATTGTCGCGCAGCAACTGCGCCGTGGACAATTGTTAAATGATCTTGATGAAGCGATAGATGCCAATCAAATTGATGGAGCAAGTTTAGAACTGGAAATTACCGAATCCTCTTTGGTCGAAAATCTAGATTCAGTACGTGAACTGTTAAACGAAATCAAAAAACGTAAAATCAATATTTCACTTGATGACTTTGGTACGGGCTACTCATCATTATCTTATCTAGCTGATTTCCCAATTGATATCTTAAAAATTGACCGGAGTTTTATCTCTAAAATTGGTGAAAATAAACAATTGGCCATCGTCAGTGCCATGATTGCCATGGGCAAAGCGATGGGCATGACGGTAGTCGCTGAAGGGATTGAAACCGAACAACAGTTACAGTATCTACAAGACTTAGAATGTGACATTGCTCAAGGCTATTTTTTCTCTAAGCCATTGCCACAAGAAGAGGCAACCGTGTTCCTTGAAAATAATATCTCTTCGCCTGCTTATACATACTTAATATAAGTCACTATGCCTGAGCTATAAGATTGTCTGAAAAAGACGCGACTTCGACTGTCCCAACTGTGCAACTAATGTTATATTCAAGCGGATAAAGCAAGCATTTCAGCTTTATATTGGATAAACAAAACACAATCGAGATACAGATGGACGATCAATCTTTAAAACAGCAGGCTTTGTATTATCACGAATTTCCAACTCCGGGGAAAATCAGCGTTACACCAAGCAAACAATTGGTCAACCAACACGATTTAGCCCTCGCATACTCGCCAGGTGTCGCTGCACCTTGTTTAGAAATTGAACGCGACCCATCTACTGCTGCACTTTACACAGCGCGCGGTAATCTTGTTGCTGTAGTCAGTAACGGTACAGCCGTACTGGGCTTAGGTAACATTGGTCCTTTAGCGTCAAAACCTGTTATGGAAGGTAAAGGCGTTCTATTCAAAAAATTCGCTGGTGTTGATGTTTTTGACATTGAAATTGCTGAAAACGATCCAGACAAAATCGTAGATATCGTTGCAGCATTAGAACCAACTTTTGGTGGTATCAACCTTGAAGACATCAAGGCCCCAGAGTGTTTCTACATCGAGCAAAAACTTCGTGAACGCATGAATATTCCTGTGTTCCATGATGACCAACACGGTACATCGATCATTGTGGGTTCTGCATTACTGAATGCACTTCAACTCAATGGCAAAAAAATTGAAGAAATCAAAATTGTCGCTTCTGGCGCAGGTGCTGCTGCCCTTTCATGTTTGAACTTACTTTGCGCACTTGGCGTAAAAAAAGAAAACATCGTTGTGGCAGATTCACGCGGTTTATTGACGACTAAACGTGAAGGCTTGGATGAGTCGAAAAAGGCATACGTTCAAGACATCGAAGGCTCTCAGCTTGCTGATGTAATGGAAGGTGCGGACATGTTCCTTGGTCTTTCTGCAGCAGGTATTTTAACCAAAGAAATGGTTAAAGTCATGGCGAAAGATCCGATCATCTTTGCCCTTGCTAACCCTGACCCTGAAATTCTTCCTGAACATGCACATGAAGCACGTCCAGACGTGATTATGGCAACTGGTCGTTCAGACTATCCAAACCAAGTGAACAATGCGCTTTGCTTCCCTTATATCTTCCGTGGCGCACTCGATGTTGGTGCAACCACGATTAATGAAGAAATGAAGATTGCTTGTGTACATGCGATTGCTCGCATGGCGCATGTTGAAGCAGACGCTGCATCGTATGGTGAAAAATCTGCTTCATTTGGTCGTGATTACCTCATTCCGCGCCCATTAGATCAACGTTTGATTCTTGAGATTGCACCCGCAATTGCACAAGCAGCGATGGATTCAGGTGTTGCAACTCGTCCAATTCAAGACTTCTCTGCGTATCGTCAACGTTTGTCTGAGTTTGTTTATAACTCTGCATTCATGATGAAACCAATTTTTGCGCAAGCGAAAACTGATCCAAAACGTATTGCATATGCTGAAGGTGAAGATTTACGTGTACTTCGCGCAGTACAAATTGCTGTTGATGAAGGTTTAGCAAAACCAATTCTTGTAGGCCGTCCTGCAGTCATTGAAGCAAACATCAAAAAATTAGGTCTACGTCTTGAAGACGGCGTGAACATCACTATCGTCGATCAAGAGAAAAACCCTGATTATGATAAGTTTGCTGACGATTACTACAGCATCATGCAACGTAAAGGTGTAACGCCTGAATACGCTCAGCGTGAAGCACGTCGTCGTTCAACACTTATCGCGGCAATGTTGGTTCGTCATGGTGTAGCTGACGGTATGTTATGTGGTACTTATTCTAGCTATGACATTCACTTAGACTTTGTCAGCAATGTGATTGGACTAAAAGAAGGCCGCAATAACTTCTTTACGCTGAATGCATTGATGCTTGAAGACCGTAACTTGTTTATTGCTGATACTTACATTAACCGTAATCCAACAGCTGAACAGTTGGCTGAAATGACTATTTTAGCGGCTGAAGAAGTACGCCGTTTTGGTATTACGCCGCGTGTAGCATTGCTTTCTCACTCAAGTTTCGGTTCTGACCAAAATGATCCTAGCGCACAAAAAATGCGTAAGGTTTATGATATTTTGTCAGAAATTGCACCAGAACTTGAAGTTGAAGGTGAAATGCATGGTGATGCCGCACTGGATGAAAATATTCGTCATTTCGCATACCCGAACTCACGTTTTAAAGGTTCTGCGAACTTGCTGATTATGCCTAATCTGGATGCAGCGAACATTTCGTTCAACTTGTTGAAATCAACTTCAGGTAGTAACGTGACGATTGGCCCAATTCTTTTGGGTGCTGCAAAACCTGTTCATATTTTAACGCCAACAGCGACAACTCGCCGTTTAGTGAATATGACTGCATTAACTGTTGCAGAGATTCAAGAAAACGAAAAATTAGCTCTCTAATTTAGTTGACCTGAACACACTTTGTGACTTGAGAAAACCTCTGTTCTGTAGCATGATTGCTCTAAGAATAGAGGTTTTTTCATGCAAGTTTATTTAGTAGGCGGTGCAGTTCGAGATCACTTGCTCGGGCACCCCTATCACGAAAAAGATTATGTCGTTGTCGGTGCAACGCCGGAACAATTACTTGCTCAAGGTTATCAACCTGTGGGTAAAGATTTCCCTGTTTTTCTTCATCCAGAGACCAAAGACGAATATGCCTTAGCCCGTACAGAACGTAAGTCTGGACATGGGTATCATGGCTTTGAATTTTATACCGACGTCAATGTCACACTCGAACAAGATCTCATTCGACGTGACCTCACGATCAATGCGATTGCCATGGATGATGCTGGCCAAATTTATGATCCCTACCATGGTCAACAAGATTTAGAGCGACGCATCCTTCGCCATGTGTCTGATGCCTTCGTCGAAGATCCTTTGCGAGTTCTGCGGATTGCACGTTTTGCAGCACGTTATAAAGCTTTAGGTTTTAAAGTGGCTGAAGAAACACTTGCGCTGATGCAAGAGCTTGCCAAATCTGGCGAGCTTGAAGCCCTCACACCTGAACGCGTATGGAAGGAAACATCCCGTGCATTAATGGAAGACCATGCAGATGAATATTTTGAAGTCTTAAGAGCCTGTGGCGCTTTAAAAGTCTTATTCCCTGAAATTGATGCGTTATACGGTATTCCACAGCGTCCTGAATATCATCCTGAAATAGACTGTGGTATTCATACCATGATGTCGCTACAACAAGCGTGTCGTGCAAATTATTCTTTGGATGTTCGTTTTGCTGTACTGGTACACGACTTGGGTAAAGCACTCACTCCAGTAGATGAGTTACCGCGCCATATCATGCATGAAGAGCGTGGGGTAAAACCTGTTACCGAAATCTGTGACCGTATGCGAGTTCCCACCAATACCAAACAATTGGCCATCTCAGTGTGTAAAGAGCATTTAAAATGCCATCAAGCTCTGAGTTTAAAACCGGGAACATTATGGCGTCTGTTACAACGTATGGATGTATTACGCCGTCCTGAACGCGTAGAGGCCTTTGTACAAGCCTGTGAATGTGATTCACGTGGTCGCTTAGGTTTAGAGGATCGTGCCTATCCGCAAGCTCAATACGTTTTAGATGCCATGCAGGTGGTTCGTAATATTAAGGCTTCTGACTTACCTTCAGATGTGAAAGGCCCTGATATTGGTGAAATGTTGATTCAGAAACGAATTGAAGCTATCGGACAATTCAAGCATGAACTCGGCCATAACACGCCTACAGCTTAAAATAAATCCTCTCAGAAATGAGAGGATTGACTTTCATCATTGCTGTTAAGCCTGCCGAAGTATTTTGAAATAAATGAAAAATTGAAATAATCTAGTGTCATCTCTGAAAATTAAATACTGATACTCAACCCAATTTAAGACTGGTAAAAAGAATAAAAATAATGAAGAAACAACTTTCCAATATATTGATTGCTATTGTCTTTTGCGGACTCCTAGTAGGGATGGGCTTTACCCAAACCCTTTTAAAAAGTTTGCCACAGCTCATCATGATATTTTTTGGAATGTTAGCCCTAGGCTCCTTAATAATTAAGCGTTCATTTATAAGCTCTATTCCTTTTTATATAGTTTTGGGAGTTATGTTTTATATTAATATTTTTCTATTAGCGAGCGCTGCTGTGGATTTTATTCATCCACATCAAGACTGGACTACACAGAATGACGGGAGTATTGATAGAAGCCCAAATTTAAACTGGCTGTGGGCGATAATTGTCTCCTTTTTTCTTTCCCCACTCAGCATTGTTTTCTATCATAAAAAAATTCAAAGAAATAAAGGTCTTGAAATAGCCTTTATTACTCTTTTTATTATTGTGACATTGATAATTTATATAAAATTTGAGCTACTCTGCTGTAATTAAATTGCATCTTTTATAAATATTTAGACATATTATCGCTAAATCACAATCTATACGTTGATAGGCCTTTTTAAATTTGAAAGCTATGCTGCTGTCTAAAATGTATAAGCATTTATAGACAGCAGCTATTCAGTTCACTTATGACACAGCTGCTGGAAAACTAATGACTTTTTCAAGTTTTAACTGATTCGTTGCCACCATTAGCAATCGATCAATGCCTAAGGCTATACCTGCACACTCACTCATATACGGTAATGCAGCAAGCAAATATTCATCAATCGGCATCACATGCAAGCCAAGTTTAGCGCGCTCTGCATTATCCGCCTCAAAACGACGGCGTAAAACATCCGCATCAATCAGTTCATCATAAGCATTCGCTAACTCTAAACCTTCGATATACAGCTCAAATCGTGCTGCAACCAACTCCCCATCTTCGTCCACACGGGTTTTCGCCAAAGAAGCCATTTCCGGTGGAAAATCTGTAAGGAACACTGGCGTATCAAAACCGAGGCTCGGCTCAACATAATGCGAAAACAATAAATCGATATAGCCTAAACGGTCTTCACCCAGATCTAAGCTTAGCCCCACACGACGACAGCAATCTTTCAGATCTTGTAAAGAAGCTTGTAACGGATTTAAATCCAAACGATCCATAAAGGCATGTTTATAGCTTAAAATAGTCGGACGAACTTCACCAAAGCGTTGTTTCAAAGTTTCATTCAATAAGTCCGTCACTTCAAACATCAAGTCTTTTAAGCTAAAACCCGGACGGTACCATTCCAACATGGTGAATTCACTGTTGTGTTTACGTCCATGCTCATCATCACGGAAAACTTTACAGATTTGGTAAATTGGCCCACTACCACTTGCCAACAGACGTTTCATGGCAAATTCAGGTGAAGTTTGCAAATAATGCGTTTGCTTTTGACCATTTACATGGCGCTGAGCCTGTACCGATGCTAAATGCACATCGGTGACACCGGCTTGAGAAAGCACAGGTGTTTCCACTTCAAGCACATCACGTGCAGCAAAAAACTGGCGAATTTGAGCATACATCGTGGCACGTGCACGAAGTGCAGTGAGTTCACAACTCGGTTGAAAGTTCATTTGACTCATGCTGCTGGGCCTCCATGTGCAGCCCATTCACGGCGTAAAGGATAGGTTTTACGTAAATAATCAAAGGCTTTTTGATCCACCTTGCCGTCTTTTAGGCAAGCACGTAAGTTAGCATCATCACGAGCGATGTCATAAATATCTTTTAAGTATCGCTGTAATACCGTCTTAAAGTCAGCACCAGTAAAATACTGTTCACAGACGGGCAACTGACTTTCAAAAGCTTTATTTATCGGTTGATTAAAAGTTTGACAGAATGCTTCGTAGATCATCTGTGTGCCACGTGCTTTACCTTCCAAGCTATAGCCCGCAATATGCGGTGTCACCACGTAAATTAAATCCAACAACGCTGCTGAAATCTCTGGCTCATGTTCAAAAACATCTAAGACCACTTTACGCTGAGTTTGTTGAATATCGGCAATTAAGGCAGCTTCTTCGACCACTGGCCCACGCGCGGAATTAATCAAGATCGCAGTTGGCTTCATAGCAGCAAGCGCAGCAGCATTGATTAAATGATAGGTTGGATGTTCACCCTCTTTGGTCAGTGGCACATGAGTACTAATCGCATCTGCACTTTTTAACAGTTCTGCAAATTCAACTTGTTTCACCTGATCAGATTGCACAAATGGATCATAGCCAATGACATTCCAACCGAATAATTCTGCCATGACGGCTAAACGTGAACCAACATTACCTAAACCAACAATGCCCAAGGTAAATTTTTCATTTGCATTCAACAATTCAGGTTTAACATAAAGCAATGCCGTAATCACATATTCAGCAACCGCTTGTGCATTACAACCTGCGGCATTTGACCAAGCAATCCCCTGCTTTTCTAAAGCAGTAATATCTAAATGATCTGTTCCAATCGTAGCACTACCGACAAATTTGAGTGCGGTCTGTTGAATTAAGTCTGCATTTACCTGAGTCACCGATCGTACCAACAATGCATCGGCTTCTTTGACATCTGCATGGGTCAATGTTCGACCTGCCGCTTGCTTTATTTCACCAAATTCGGCAAAAAAATACTCAGTAAATGCCAGATTTTCATCTGCAACGATTTTCATAGTTCATCTCATAGTTCCACTATGAACATGATAACGCGTTGCTCAAGCCATGACTATTCTTCTGCACATAAGGCATAGCGCCTATACTCTATGAGCTAGATGATTGAAAATTATATTATCTGCAATAATCTGACTGCTGATCGTCAATTAAGGACAAGGCCGCCTGCCAAGCCGCTTGAATAATGGGCTCGGCCATCGGATTTTCAAACTGCTGCAACGTATGTTCACAAACCTTCGGACTTGGATAATGCAATGTAGCACTCGACAATGCTTTTACTTGAATTTGACAAGCTCGTTCTAAAAAGTAAATTTCATGAAATGCCCGTGCCACACTATCACCAGTCGCAAGCAAACCGTGATTACGTAAAATCATACAGCGATAATGCCTCATATCCTGTACCAATCTTTCACGCTCTTCAGTTGAAAAGGCTATGCCCTCATATTCATGATA
Source organism: Acinetobacter sp. YH12070 (assembly GCF_013419625.1). Taxonomy (NCBI): domain Bacteria; kingdom Pseudomonadati; phylum Pseudomonadota; class Gammaproteobacteria; order Moraxellales; family Moraxellaceae; genus Acinetobacter; species Acinetobacter sp. YH12070. The sequence goes on from NZ_VOZT01000005.1 coordinate 64,416, forward strand.
AGCAATGTTCTGATAGAACTTTAACGCATGTTGTGAGATTGGCAATAATCCATGTTCCTGTGCAGAAACTGCCACGCCATCCGCAGTATGCGTATGAATCACACAATTAATATTTGCACGCGCATGATGTAAGGCAGAATGAATCACAAAGCCTGCTACATTCACCATCTTCCCTGCATCATAGGTTTCAACAATTTTACCTTCATGATCAATTTTGACCAAATCCGAAGCCGTCATTTTGTCAAAGGTCACACCATAGCGATTAATCAGAAAATGATCTGGTTCATGACTTAAACGCAGGCTGATATGGGTATCAATTAAGTCTGTCATTTTATAATAAGCCACCAAGCGATACAGTGCCGCCAATTGACAACGCGCTTGCCATTCCAGTTCATGAATAAGCTCTGGTTTCTGCATGGATGAATTCCTTTTCTAAATCGATTGATCTTGTTTTCTGTTTATTGTGAATAATTAATAGCATGTCATATCCATGCTGTATATCAGCTTCGCCTGTCGAAAAAATAATTCAAAAATTTTAGGCAAAAAAAACCCCAATGTAAAACATTGGGGTTTTTTGAATATGGCGGAAGCGGTGAGATTCGAACTCACGGAGGACTCGCGCCCTCGTCGGTTTTCAAGACCGGTGCATTAAACCGCTCTGCCACGCTTCCATGGCCGCTATCATATAAATAAAAATTCAGATTGGCAAATTATTTTGCCTTATTTTGAACACTTGGCGAATCGTTCAGACAAAATTTAGGCGATTGTAAAATTTTGGCTTAGAGCTGAAAAACAGATGCTCAATCAATATATACTAACTTAAGATCATAGCTAATTACATTGCCTCAATTTACGCATATAAAAAAACCCTGATGTTAAAACATCAGGGTTTTTGAATTTGGCGGAAGCGGTGAGATTCGAACTCACGGAGGACTCGCGCCCTCGTCGGTTTTCAAGACCGGTGCATTAAACCGCTCTGCCACGCTTCCATGGCCGCCATCATATAAATAAATTTCAGCAATGGCAAATTATTTTGTAAAAAACACGTCCAATTGAACAAAATAAGAGCAGTTTGTTATTTTTCAGTACTTTCGCCCATTTCATAACGAATTGAATTGATATACCAACATTTTTTTCCCAGTGGGGTCAGGACTTCGACCTCATCATCCACTTGCTTGGACAGGAGTGCTCGAGCCATAGGTGAATCAATTGAGATATGCTGTGGATGATGATCATAAATTTCATCTACCCCCACGATCCTTAACGTTTTTTGTTCGCCTTCATCATTTTCAATATCGACCCACGCCCCAAAATAGACTTTCCCTTTTTGTTCGGGTGAATAATCGATAATACGTAGCTCCTCCAAACGTTTTCCCAAATAGCGTACACGTCGGTCAATTTTGCGTAACAATTGCTTATTATATTGATATTATAACCCCACTATAAAACATACTATTCCTAATATTCTATATTGACAATTGATTAAATAATGATAGTTTAAATTATAAAACACCTCATACTTCATACTAAATAGTATATGGCTTACATTAAGAAAATTTATGTAAATTACAAAGATTGTTCTACTCAAACTACCTTGGTCTTACCTTGTATCTTGACTGAGAAAGGAGTCATTATTTCTCATTTACGTTATTTGGCTTGGTTTAATTCAAAAAGCGAATCGTGGAAAGAAAGATCTTGTTATGCACTCAAACTTTTATTGAAGTATATAAATGCTGTTCCACAAATTGAGAATGCAACAAAATTACTCAAAGCTTTCACTGAAGCGCTAATTACAGGCACAATTGATCCAACTACTCGTACTGATGCTCTTGATCTTTATTGGCGACCACGTACAGTCAGAAATACCAATAATCTATTATTTCATATTACGCATTACACTGATTTTCTGATGTTGCAGGATGAACACTCAACAATTCGCGTAAATCCATTTCGTAAAGCAACCAGTTATGAAGAACGCTTAAATTGGTGTGCTTATTATCATAAACAAGCAAATGTCTTTCTGAATTATTTAACTAAAAAAGATTTATCACAACAACAAGTTCGTTTGGTTGGCTCATTCAATGAAGAGCTGATTGATTTTGAATATGCAGTCCGTTTTCCTGAAGATCAAATTGAAAGGTTGATTTACTTAGGGTTCGAAAAAAATGGACACTATGATTATAAATCACAAGCGATTACGATGTTGATGAATTACGGTGGGCTTAGGAAAAGTGAAATTTTTCACATATACACTTCGGATATCACATTAAATCCAAATCGCCCTCAAGAGGCTCTTGTTCGTGTTTATCATCCTGAATTAGGTATCGCTCCAGATCCTCATTTCAAAAATAGACGCGAATTTCTTTTATCCAAAACATCATTCAAACCTAGAAATAACTATCCATTTACCGAACGTTTATATGCTGGATGGAAAAACCCATTACTTACGTCTAAACAAGGTTATTTTGAGGTTGTATTTAATCCACCAGAAAAAGCTAAAGAATTCTTATTAATTTGGGCAAACTATCTCAAATATCAACGTGTAGAGCCACTAAGTAGTAACCCTCATCCTTTTGCATTCACAAATAGTTTAGGTGAACCTGAAACTATAAAAAACTTCCAACGACTGCATAAACGTGCAGTAGAACGTATTGGACTCATTTGTAAGAAAGATCATGGAACAACTGAGCACGGACATCGACATGCTTATGGTTTTCGAGCACGACAGGCTGGCTTAAATCAAGTCGAAATTCAAAAAGCAATGCATCATAAAAGTCCAACATCATGTCTTGTTTACATCAAGCCAACACTAGAAGAAGTACAAGAAAAATTGAGAGAGATTCAATGATAAAACCTCAAGCAATTCGGCAAATCGAAAGTAAGAGATTTAATAAAGAATTTTCGACTTTTCCCGATTTGGACTCATTAAAGCAATTTTGTAAAAATGCTGGTATTTTTAATTCTGTGTCATATAAACAAAATTACAAGGAATATGGACTGCCTGCACATCCTGAAAGAATTTATGATGAGTGGATTAGCTATAAAGATTTTTTTGATATCGTTGATTTTATTTCATATTCAGAATTAAAAAGTTTAGTAGAAGACAAAAATCTTAAAAATGCTAAAGAATACAAAAGTCTTATTTTAAAATTAAATGATCCTAGCCTTCCACTTGACCCGCAAGGAGTCTATCCAAATGAATGGGAAAATTGGTACAAATTTTTAGGTAAAACCGAACCGTTTAAACCTGATTTTATTTCACCAAGTTATATAACTTGGGCAATAAAAATCAAAGAGTTCATGACTAAAGCTCGTGGTGGTGGGACTAAGGAATCTCAGTTATGTCGTTTTGTCCGTCTTTATATCGAACAATTTGATAAAAGCAAATCTCCACATGCCTTTCTCATTCAAGAAAAATTCGATGTAAAACCCTTTCGAGATATTCTCGAAAATATAGAATCTGAACCCATGAGGAGAAAACTCGTCGTTTATGTTAATGAATTCTTAGATTACATCATTGACAATGATTTAACGATTGAAGATGAGGAAACAGGAGAAATAGTACGTGTTGATAATGCTCGTAATCCATTTTCCCTTTTACTAAACCAACAAAATATATCGTCTAGTTCAATTCGTTCTGAAACGACAAAACCATGCTTACAATATCATTTTGTCAAAAAAGCCCAAGAATGGATTATTCCATCAGATGCGAAAAACTTTCAAGATTTAGATCATCTTCATAAATTTGATGCAGATTGGGTAAAAGTAAGCTTTGATCAATTAGATTTACATGATTTAGATTGTGTTTACCGTGTCATTGATAATCAAGCATATTTATGGTGTCCAACAGATTGGATTCATACTTATGCACTTACCAAAGTTCCTTTAAGAGGACGGCAAATCGCCTATAATGATTCTGGCGAAGCTGACGAGTATATAGCTGATTTAGATCAGCAAAACAAAATCATTTGGAAAAAAAATAATTCTCCACTTTCTGGGTTAACCAAAGAACAATCATTCATAAAAAGAATGCCTGATGGTCAAACAGGTATGTTTACTACTACAAATAAAACAAATAACAATGGGCAAGGCTATACAATTCCATGGATACCTGAAGACTTAGCATATTGGCTAATTAGGCTACGAAAATGGCAACAAAAATATAATCCTCTCTCATATCCGAGTGCTTGGATTGATTGTCAAAGAACAAATTTAAATGAGGTACAAAGAAAAGCGAAAGGATTGAATTGTTTTCTTTTTAGACGCTTTAATGATTTTGAGGCGGCGAATGTCGGAAATGCATTAACCCCGAGATTAGCAGCCGCTCTTTATAATATACAGCCCTCAAATCTTTGCTTAACTACACTTGAAGGAAACAGAGCAGTTTTGGGTTCATATAAGTCTAAATATACGCCCCATAGCATGCGTGTAAGCCTCATTACGGCTTATGTGCTTGAAATGGGTATGCCAATTGAAATCGTCATGAAAATCGTGGGTCATAGCTCCGTAATTATGTCGATCTATTATTGCAAAGTTTCCAATCATGACATTAGAACTCGATTAGAAGAAGGTGAGAAAATTGCCTTAAAATCTGAAGTAGAATCAATTCAAAGAACCATTGAACAAAATAAAATTGAAAGTGTTAAAAACCAATTGGTTGGTAATAATTTAGAATTACTGCAAGCTTTGTCTAATGAGGTTCCTGCAGGAAATTTTATTTTTAGAGATTATGGTATTTGCCCTTTTGCAGCTTCAAGGTGTGAGGATGGAGGTGAGTTAATGAAAAGTAGTTCATTCTATACCCCTACACCTCAAGGTTATTTAGGAACTCAGAATTGTATACGTTGTAGACATTTCATTACTGGACCAGCCTTTCTTGGTGGTTTATTGGCAATTACAAATGAGATATTACTCCAATCCAATGATCAATCTGAAATATGTTCCAAACTACAACTTAAAATCAATCAAATTAATCAAGATATAGAGAATATTGAAAAAGAAGAATATATAGCCAATTTGAAAAAAGAAAAATTTGAAGGCGCAGCAAGCAGATCTAGGCTTGAGACTAAACTCCGAAATTTCGAATCCGAATATGAAACAGCCGCTAAAAAATTGGATATGCTTTTATGCGATATTCAGTCAGCTTATAGTCATATTACGAAATGTCATAAGCTGATTAATAACAATGAATTATTAGAAAATACAGATACTTTATCGCTAATTACGACTTCAAATGCAGAGTTAGTTTTAGAAATGGAAGAAGTTAGTCACTTTCAACAATTACAAGAAGTTTGTGAAAATGCCGTCATTTATAAATCTTGTAATGCAGATCAAGCTATTTATCCTAGGAGTCAGCTCATTGATAAAATGGCAATGTTTAATGAAATTATGCCCGCTTTGTTCATGTTATCTAAAGAACAGCAACTTTCAGCAGGCAACCAAATTTTTAAATTATTGATGAGTCGCCTCAAATCTTGGGATAAAGTGCAAAGTGTTATGGATGGAAAGCTTAAACTAATAGAACTTTCTGAAACTGAACAAATTTCAAAATCAGAAATTGAACTCATTCTACATAATTCTCCAACATTGATTGAGGCAAGTCATGAATCCTGAAGAATTATTAAATAAATTAAAGCATGGATCATCACTTAAAGTCCAGCAATCACTTGATGCAATCTATGAAGTATGTATTGAGCAACAGGAACGTGGAATTCAGGATTTTTCTGTCAGTACCATTGCTAATTTGGGATTTAACAGAGGTGTTCCTAAAGCGCAAAGTATCCGAAATAAGACAGGTGAAAAGTATAGAGCACTAATACAATGTTTTGCAGATGTTGCATCACAACAGCCTAGCCTAGTTAAACCATCGCAAACAGATAGTGCATGGATCGAGGAAATTCAAAATCCCAAGCATCAATTGCTTGTACGAATTATGGCATCTGAATTAAAAGAAGCTCAACAAATGATCCGTGAAATTATTCCGCCAAAACAAAGGATTGATATTTATGATCATAAGAATATGATACCCGATGAATCTTTTAAGCTTTCTGATCAAGAAGTACGAGCATTACAGTATTTATTGTCTACAGATTTCCAAAAAAAATGGAATCTTAAACCAACTCATTTTGGCGAACTTGTAGATGAGTCGAATAAGCCTGTTTTTAAAGTTTCAACATTAGATGCCTTACGCAAGGCTTTGGAGTATTTGTCTTGAATCGTAAATTATTAACGGCTGAAGGTTATCAACGCTTACAAGACGAGTTAAATGATTTAGTTCGTAAAGAACGTCCTGAAATTACAAAAATAGTGTCTTGGGCAGCCAGTCTCGGCGATCGGTCGGAAAACGCTGATTACATCTATAATAAAAGAAAATTGCGTGAAATTGATCGCAGAATTAGATACTTAACTAAGCTTTTTGAAGTTGCTCATAAAGTTGAATATAGCCCTGAGCAAGATGGTAAAGCCTATTTTGGTGCTTGGGTTGAATTAGAAAATGATGACGGTGAAACCATCACATTTCGTATTGTTGGAGATGAAGAAATCTATGGTCGTAAAGACTATATTTCTCTCCAATCCCCAATAGCGAAGGCTTGTTTAGGTAAGTCTGTAGATGATGAAATTCAAGTAAATACACCTACTGGTAAGAAAAATTGGTACATAACTAAAATTTTTTATGCTGACTAATTCTAATATATTGTTTTTAATTAAATTATGGATATTATAGTATTTTTAGCTTTCAAATAAAATAAAATGACTGATCATGACAGAAGCGCTGTTGATACCCTGACTGGGTACTTTTACCAATTTGATCAATCAATTCTTAAGATACTAAATCTAAGTTCATTAGAAGACAGCGTTGCTATCGAATGTATCGAAGATATTGATGTTAAAACAGCGACTGAATTATCAGCAATACAGTGTAAATACTATTCCAAATCTGAATATAATCATTCTGTTATAAAAAAAGCTGTTATGCATATGCTGAATCATTTTAAAAAAGTCACAATTGGAGAAAAACAGGCTATCAAGTACCAAATAAATGGATATTATGAATCTGGGCAAGATAAACTTCCAAATAGCTTTGATATAGCTTTTTTAAAAAAGAATTTTCTTACATATACCGAAGAAAAAGTAAAGCAAGAACATCATATAAATTTAGGTCTAACTGATGAACAGTTAGAAGTTTTTTTATCCTGCTTATCAATTAATGTAAATTGTCCTGAATATAATACTCAATATAATCAATTAATAGATTCTCTTTGTGCTTGTTATAAATCAACAAGATACTCTGCTGAATCCTATTATTATAATAATGCATTAAGAATCATTAAAGATTTATCAATTAATCCTCTTGAAGAGAATAGGACAATAACCAAAAAGTCATTCTTAGAAAAAGCAAATAATTCAAAAATTCTTTTTAATGAATGGTTTATTAAATTAAAAGGTAAACAAGCACATTTTAAAAATCTTAAACAAGAATATTTCACTTCTTTAAATATAGAACCTTTTGAAAGATTTTTTTTGATTGAAATAAATCAAGATTTTTATGTTAGAAACGAGCTTAAAGAGTTAATTTTCATAATTTCTAAAAAATGGTCCAAAATTTCTAAATATGGAAATATATCATTTTGCCCATATATTTTAGTTCATGGAATAGAAAATTCTGAATTAATTTCTATCAAAACTGAATTATTCACAGAAAAATTTAATTTCATTGATGGTTATGATTTTCAGGGAGCAGAATTCAATCCAATTTCAGTTGCACAAACTGCAACTCACCACAATCAAATTAAAGTTAAAATATTGAATATATTAACAGATTTAGAACTAACTCTTGGCTCTATCCCGAATAAAACGAAAAAAGTTTATCAATTTTTTATAACAACACCTTACTTTGAATATTCAGACCCATCAATTGGAATTCATAACATTCAAGTAGAACATTTTACAGATATTAAGGAAATTATATGATAACGTCAGATACAAATGAAAAAATTAATGCCCAAGTTATAGCTGTATTCCCTGATAAAGTAAAAATTGTTGTCGAGGATTTAGAACATTTCAAAGTTGCTGAAGAGTCATTAAAAGTTGGTTCATACTTAAAAATTGCAGATAATGAAAACGCAGTATTAATAGCTGTAATTGAAAATTTTCAAATTTCTGTAGGCGAAGGTGTACAAAATTATATCATTGAAGCATTTCCATTAGGGGTCCTCAGAAATGGTAAATTTGAACGTGGAGGTGATTCATTAGCTATTCCTCCAAAAGAAGTAGTTCCTGCAACTATCGAAGACATAAAAAAGATTTATGAGGATACAGTTAATCCTGTTGAAAGCTTTGCTTTTTCACATCTAGCTTCTAACAAAGAAGTTGCTGTACCAATTAATGGGAACAAGTTTTTTAATAAACATATTGCTATAGTGGGTTCAACTGGCTCTGGAAAATCCCATACTTTAGCAAAAATTATCCAAAAAGCTACCTCTGAAAAACATAAAGATTTTCATTTAAATAACTCTCATGTTATTGTTTTTGATATTCACTCTGAGTATAAAACAGCTTTTCCAAACGCAAATTATATTGATATTTCAAATTTAATACTTCCATATTGGATGTTAAATAGTGAAGAGTTGGAAGAATTCTTTTTAGATACAGAAGCTAATGATCATAACCAACGCAATATATTCAAAGAAGCTATAATATTTGATAGAAAACAGAAGTTTACAGGTGAAGAAGATGATAAGCAAAAAATTCATCTTGATTCACCAATACTTTTTGATATTAATGAAGTTTTAAATTTTGCAAAATTTAAAAATACTGAACAAATAGATACTGGTGAGGTCTATGCTTCAGGTGAAAAAAAAGGACAACCTAAACTTAATCAAGGTAGTCTGTATGGTAAACTAACAAATTTTATTAATCGGCTTGAAAATAAAATCAATGATAAAAGATTAAATTTTTTTCTAGGGGAGAAATCTAAAAATATTACATTTGAAGAAACCTTACAAAATCTCTTAGGTTTTATTCCCAAAAAAGAATCGAATATCACTATTATTGACCTAAGTGGCGTTCCTTTTGAAGTATTGAGTATAACTGTATCTTTAATATCAAGATTGATTTTTGAGTATGGTTATATATATAAAAAGTTGCGTTGTGTAGAAAATCCTGAAGAAAAAATTAATAATGATGCACCTATCTTATTGGTATATGAAGAAGCACACAAATATGTGCCAAATAGTGATTTATCCAAATATAGATCTTCAAAACTGTCTATTGAAAGGATTGCCAAAGAAGGACGAAAATATGGCGTCACTTTACTATTGGCGAGTCAGCGACCTTCTGAAATTTCTGAAACTATATTCGCACAATGCAATAACTTCATAGCTATGAGACTCACTAACCCTGTCGACCAAGCTTATGTCCGAAAGTTATTACCTGATTCTTTAGGTTCTTTGATTGATAAAATGACGTCATTTAAACAAGGTGAAGCTCTTTTGGTTGGTGAATCCATAATACTTCCATCGATTGTTCAGATTGAGCCTTGCTCTATTGCTCCATCATCAAATGATATTCCATACTGGGAACTTTGGAAAAATAAATGGAAAGATATTGATTTATCTAAAATAAAAGACGAATGGCACAAATAAATTAAGTCCTTAATTTTAGAAGAGAAAGCTAATAGTTTTCTCTTCTAAAAAATTAAATATTGAAAAAATTATTATAGTTAATTCTTTTAACTCCCTTTTTTGCCTTTTGAACTGATTTAAAAATGTAATGAGTATCAAAAATTATTAAATTCCTATCCAAATTATATTCAGTATAGTATTTTTCAAATAAAGGCACATAATATTCTGAAAAATAAACAGCATCTAGAGGATTATTTGAAATTTCTATAAGTGCCTTTAAGGCGGCCAATGTTTTATTTGATAGTGTTTTTATTTCATCCATGGAATATTTACCATTCAAATATCTCAACAATACATCTTTATCAATAGGTAAATAATAAGCATTCGGATTAATATTTATATTAAATTCAAGGTGAGATTGAATTATTAATAGAGCTTCATTAAATTCTCGACAACTTATAGATAGCTTGTCAATAGTTTCTTGTCTAACTCTTTTAAACTCTTCTGAACCCCACTCACTTCTTGATGGTACTCTTTTTGATATATATTCAATATCGACTCTATTGAGTTTTTTTGTATAAGTATTAACACTATACTCATGATATAAATAGGTAGTTAAATAGCTAAAATCTTCACAAAGCCCAGTTAACTCATTAAATTTTTCATAAAAAGAATAAACTCCAATTACAGAGCGATCTGTCAAATGCATTTTACTTTCTTGAGAATATGGATATCTAAAAGTTTCTCCTGTAGAATCCATATTATTAAAATCAACAATATAACAATGAAATCTATTAAGATATTTATATAAGCGACGATCATATGTTAATTTAACCTCTTTTAAAAAAACACACCACAGTTTATGAATATCATGTGTTTTTAACAATCTATCCTCTATTAAACTCTCCTTATTTTTAAATAAATTAATTATATAAATTTGTTGTTTAATAAAAAGTTCAAGGTAATGGCGTGCAGAAAAAAGTATAGGGTATATTGCAAAATCAACACTAAGCTGCATTCTTCCTTTATTAACATCAACTCCATGAATTACATTTTCTATCATCGCTTTTGTTGCTTCAGCATAACCTTCAACATAGTTATGCATACCATTCCAGCCATTATATCCAACACATGCATTATATTGATGATATATTGGCTCACCATGAAATAAATTGATTTTCTTCATAAAAAAATTTCAGAGTATTTAAATATTTTATTGTAACTGAAGAACCGAATTAATCTGCTCATCCAAACTACGCCCTACCTCATCTTGCTTTTTAGCCATCAGAAATTTTCGTTTGCCATTACTATCTTTAGCCCATTGCTTCCCGATAGCATTCTTCACACGAGCATCATCAGCAGTATCTAAATGCCCACCTTTGTATTCCAAAACAAAAATAGAGCCATCTACTAATTCAGCTACAAAGTCAGGGTAAAAATAGTCTTTTTCAGTTGGTAGCCAAAAAGAATATTGTGGTTGTTTAGGAATATTTCTCACCCAATACTTAACTTTAGGATGTAGATCTAAAAGTTGAGCACACTGGAATTCTTCAGAAATATTGCCACCGTCTGTTTTTTCCCTTAAGTCATCAATTTGAGCATAAAAATGCTTCTTAAATTTGAAGCTACCACGATAAGGTTTCTTAACAGGGTACATTCCTCGCTTAAATTCAAAACTATTTTCAAGCTTAGATTCATTAGCCACTTGTAACTGGCTAAATAAGTCACCCTGAAACGCTTTTTTACGAGCTAATTCGAATAAACGGTCTAATTCATTTGATACAGCAAGAGACAATTGGAACTGAGCACGATGCAATTGAGTTAAAGTGAAATTTCGAACATTCAACAAATAACTGATTAGTTTTGTTAAATAAGCTCGTAATTGGATTTGTGTCAAACCTTGACGTCTTACTTTACGATCAAGCCAGTTGAGTAAATCATTTTCAGTGACGAGAGTCGGCATTTCCGAAAATTGAATTTGTTGACTACCTAATTGTCCATACTCTAATTTTTGATCTGCAATATTTAGATCAATTTCAAAACTATTTACAGTTTCTCTGATATTAAAACCTTCAAGCTGCACAGGGAAATCAAGTAGATTCCATTCCACAGAGTCTTCAATCGTCTCTTTATCAGCAACTTGCCATTCACCATCTACAAATAAACCTAATTGCGGAATCAATGCAAATGTCGCATTCCAGTTCTCAGGTGCTTGATGAGCTTGTCGTTCGGCACGAGCATCATCAAAGGCTTCTTTGACTTGTGCTTTCTGTTTCGGGGTTGCTTGATCAATAACAGCCTGTTCGATTTGATCAAACTCTTCGTCGGTTGTGCCTGTATTAATAATTAGAGATGTACCTTGGCTGTTATCTAATTTCTGTACCGAAGGTTGTAACTCAGTAGGAATAGTATCTGCCTTGACTTCAAAAGGTACAGAAATAATAACTTCAGGAGCTTTGGGTTTGGTTCCACCACTACCTGTTTGACCAAGGTCTAATTCAGGTTGAGGGTTAACAACAATGGCTGTATCTGCTTCCCATTTATTAAAGCCCATATTCTGTACCATACGATCTTTGAGTAGCATGGTCGCTTGAGCGATAGAGCTGGAAATAACATGAGCATATGCTTTATTCAACTCATCGTTTTGGCGTAATTTCGCGTAAGGCATACGCAAGACACGTCCTAATAGCTGTTCTACATCAGTTGCTGAGTTGATGTTCTGTAAACTTGCCAATACATATGCAAAAGAACAATCCCAACCTTCTTTTAAAGCCTCAACGGTAATGACAATTTTCACTTTGCTCGTAGGGCTAAATAGATTTTCATCTTCAAGCTCTTTGGTTTGCCCTGTAGAGATCGCAATCCAGTCTTCAGTTATATTTTCATATTCGCTTAATAAATGCTGTTTGACTGCATCTACGTTAGCTTCACCTTTCTTATCCTGCGCTTGGATCAATAAAATAGGACGAATATATTCTTTTTCGCTTTGAGCCAATACCTCTAATTTTTGGCGTTGAATAAGTGCATCACGAATACAGTCTTGCCAACTATGTGGATGTTCAGTAAGCACAACAGGTAGCTTAATCATCTCAGCGACTTTGAGTTCAGCAGCAGATACTGAATAAAGTACGTTATTATCTTTTGGTGTCGCTGTTAGCTCGACTAAACAACTTGGGTTTAAACGCTTAAGTGTTGGAAAGAAAGTCTTACCGCCACGGTTTTTGTGCGCCTCATCGACAATGATGATTGGTCGGTGCAAATTAAAGAAATTCACCAACGAATGTTTAACACGCCCTATATCTTTTTCGGTCAAGAATGGCTGATATTGCAATGTATCTGCCGTAACTCTATCCATATTTTGAGTCTGGAAATCTGTCAGACCAGTGAAATGCTCACTTAAAGATTCATCAAAAGCGTAGGCATTGCGTTGGAATGTTTTTTCTTTGTCGATATTAAAAATCTGAATGGTAGTCACAATCACAATACAAGACTGATTAACATCATGTTTATTTAATGTTTGTAGACTTTCAATATCACAAATTTTTAATTTATCACCGTAATAACTTTGCAAAGCTTGCCTATAGGGATGTGTTACATCTGCCAAAGCTGCAAGTGTCTGTTGACGAATCATATCAGTTGGAACAAGCCACAAAATAATAGGCGTATCAGTATTTGTATAATTTCGAGCAGCGATAGGAATACTGTGTGATGCAAGTAAGGTTTTACCACCGCCTGTAGGAACACGCAGACATACGCTTGGAATGCCTTCTAATCGGTCGTTATATTGTATATTTTCGCCCACACACTGCTTAAAAGCTTTTTCTGCCCCAAATGATGCAGCCAAGGTAAAAAATTGCTCTAAAGCTTGTAAAGACTGATGTTGATAATTTTTTAATTGAAGTGACATGAATAATCCTTACTTAGCCTTATTGCCATAAAGTGAATATGGAATTTGTTTAAATTCAATATTCAATGCTTCCAATCGAGCAGGACTTAAACGAGATGCTTCACCAATTACTATTCGTTTACCATCATGGGCATGACATTCATTTAAATGATTCAATACAGAGGATGTCAGTACATTACCGCCATTTGGTCGCCGATCCCCCAAAATACCGTTATAAAGCAAGTAGTAGGCTGTATCTTCATAAATACCTAAGAATGGATTATCAAAATTTTCTGTTTGATTTAATGCAAATTTAGTTTCTAACCACCATACATAGCTAGCAAGGTCTTTAAACTTCACATCGGCATTTAAAAAGCCATTATCATCAAAAACAGGGCTTCCTAAAGTATAGAAGTTAAAACCGCCACCACCTTGCCAATTGACAGCTTTTGAAATACCCCCATCTTCTCCGCTAATAACATTTTGAAGACGGGGAATTACATGGGTATTTGCTTGTGGTCCCATTTCAATGCCAACATAACGACGTTTCATCTTATGAGCTACAGCAATCGTAGTGCCCGATCCTAAAAAGGAATCTAAAACATAGTCATTTTCATCAGTTGATAACTCAATGATTCTTTTAATTAAAGCTTCGGGCTTTTTCCCTTTAGGAAAATTTACTCCGCCCTCGTTATGTAAATTATTAGAGAGCAAATCAGCCCACATTGTCGATAATGGTTCCCCACTAATCCATTTCCCATCTATGAACTTAAGCTTATCTTTATAGAATAACCAACGCTCCCCTTTGAAGAAATACATATCACTATTTCCATCTCTTTCTAGAAGCCAAACTTCATCCATATTTTTAGAAATATCAATTGCTTCTTTAACATCTTTTCCTACACTTTTATAATCTGGTCTAGCCGGACGTATCACTCGATGGGCATTATTAATAACGAATTGAGATAGTTGCTGTTCATAATCTTCTCCCAATTCTTTTTTGAGAGCACTCTTTTTGATTCCTAGAGTATCAGCAAATATTTGTAATAATGGTTGAGTTTTCCACTTAGAAAAATGCTCATCAAAATTAACGATATATTGATTATAACGAGTATCAATATCTCGACCTACAAACAGCTTTTTAGGCTTCCAAGAAGACTTATTTTTACAATAAATTAAAATATAATTTGTAGTACTTACCAATCCAGGATTAATAGCTTTATGACCTGTAGCAGCTCCTTGCTTAAAACTTACAATATGGGTTCGATTGTCTCTTCCAAAAATTTCATCCATTAATACAATTATATAACCAAGCTCATTATCATCAATATGTAAAAAAATTGTGCCTTCATCATGTAATAGTTCTTTTAATAGTTGAAGTCTTGGATACAGCATAGAAAGCCATTGAGCATGTTCCAATTTATCGTCATAGTGATCAAAAGCTTCTTGAGTATTAAAAGGTGGATCGATATAGATACATTTAATTTGACCTGTATGAGTTGGTAATAATGCTTTTAAAGCATGGAGATTATCACCATGAATAATGAGGTTTTCTTTCGCTTGTTCTTCATCACCATATGCTTGTTCAAATTTTAAAAGGTGATATGGAACTTGAGTTGCTGTTTCTTCAGCTTGATTTCGGTTCACCCAGTCTAATAGTGGCATAACAAAAGTGAGTCTATAAAAAGTTGAGTCAATCTTAGCAAAAATCAACGTTTAAATCTTGATTAGAAACGTCAATGGTTAAAAATTAGAGATCTGGTTTGATGGTTACTTTTTCACTATTCAACCACTTATGAATTAATTCATCACCACTAAAAGTAGTCCAAGATAGTCCCTCGTTTATTATACTTTTGCTAACAAAGTATTCTAAGGAAGTATAATTCCAATTTGGACCAATACCGCGTATATGAGACGGAATTTTATTATTTAACCTACAATATTCTAAATAGGATGTGATGCGTGTAATAAACATTTTATTAACAAAATAGGGATCTCTATCTCTTTGTTGCGCATGCTCTAAATTATATAACCTTAAGGCAACTTTATCCGCTTGATAACTTAATAAACTATTCACAACCAAGAGGTTATATTTTTCAACTAATTCAACAAGTACACAATCTAATTCGATAGATTTTTCAATTGGAATAGGTCTATATTTTTGTATATTTGAAATCAATTGATATGCATCTATAATTTTTTGTTCAAGAATAAATTCACGGATTTCTTTAATATCTAAATAATCTAACTCGTAATAATCGAACTGATTTCTCAACTCTTCAAACATGTGGTTAAAACTTTCATAATTGAGATCAAAATTTAAAAAAGTATTTTCCTCTAAGAACAGATATCGATATTTTTGATATTTATTTCTAAATTCCAAATCAATTAAATGTGACTTTTTTAAGAAGAATTTACTATTCTCGTTAATAATTTTTATAATTTCATCATTTTTCTTCGTATTGAAAATTACTCTTTTATCATATAGTGATTTGATTAAAAAATTTTTATCAGCTCTCTCTGTAATAAACATATCTTGCCAAATTTCTTTTTTTAATTTCCCATATTCATTAACTTGGCATTTTAGACTAATAAGATATAAATAAATTTTCTCTAAATAAGTTAAACTTAACTCTCTATTTTTAAATAAAAAATTATATTCTAAATGAATAATATTTTCTATACTATCAATTACATTTTTTGCAATTTCATCTATAGACAGATCCATACAATTTCTACAATCCAGTTCAAATTTAAATCCTTTTTCAAAAGCAATATTTAACTCTTGACGTAATTTAACAATGATTCGTCTTCCACAACTTGAACAGCAAATTCGCTCATCAGTAATTATAGCTGAGCTATGACGAGCAACATATTTTTCACACTCATCTTCATTACAAAACTTATATCTATTAGTTAAAGACTGAATTGAGTATTTATATCTAAGTGTTTTCTTTTCACACTCCCAATATTTTTTTATTAGCTGCTGATTGTATTCTGACAATTTATCAGAAATTTCAAGTTCAATACCGTGCCTGAGCATAAAGTTAAATTTCTTTTTTTACTTAAAATAGTAATAGTATAGTATGTACGAATAGTATACATACTATTTGTAATTGATTGTTATAAATTATAAAAAATATAAATAGTATTAAAAATAGGGTTATATTTGATAATCCGCGTTTTCCGAACGGTCGCCAAGACTGGCCGCCCAGTTCACTTTTTTGGTAATTTCAGGTCGTTCTTCATGCCATAAATGTTGAAGTTCAGCGACCAATAAATCGTGTCCACCACGGGTAATTAAGTTAGATTTCATGATGATTTTTCGGCCTTGAGCAAGCGCTGATTTTTACAAAACATGCCTATTTTATCCTCCATTTCTACACAGGCAAAGTATATAAAATTTATTCGTAAACAAAATCAATTATTTATGTTACATATTTTAATATTTTTTCGTACAAAATTTGACAAGTATTTTTTTGCTTATTATTATGCGCACATCTTTTAGGCTTGTTTAATTTTTATCCAGTGTAGATTTTCTACACATTTCCCGAAAACCCCTAGTCATTTTTGAATGACGTCATGACTGCCCAACCCTTATTGAATTTATCAAACTTGAAAAAGTCTGAGGCGTGTTTGCCTTTGCTTTTTAGGGCATAAATTACTTGTAGCGGAGACAACATGCACAGTAGTTCAACTTCTGGGTCGAGGCTTTGCCTTAACTCTTTTAACTCTCTCCCATTTAAAGCGCTTGCACTCAGTACTGTCTTAATTCCTTTTCACAGTATTAATGCCAGCAAAACAGCTCATCAATATGATGCTGTCGTCAACAGTAATAAACTCACTGTTGTTGCCGTTGCCAATCCTGATATTGTTTTTCAGGATGGTAAACATCGACATGGTTTTGGTTACGACCTTGCACGTAACTATGCAGAAAGTTTAAATGTCCAATTAGATTTTAAAACAGTGAATGACAATGCCACTGCTTTAAAAATGGTTGCCAAAGGTCAAGCCAATTTTGCTATGACCACTGCCGAAATGAGTACCATTGAAGCCAAGCATTTGACGTCATTTTCAGCCAGTTGTGGTGATACCGTTTCTTTAAAAAAGAATGGTTTAAACAGCAACTTAAACTGGGTATTTAAAAATGCAGATGATCCACTAAGCCAAACCGCGAGTGGTTTTATTTGCCGTGCCAAACAAAATGGCGCAATTGGACAGTTGGCATCATTCTACAACCGTAATGTGGTCAAACAAGATTCTTGGAATGTGATTCAACGTGATTTAAGTAAACGTATGCCGATCTATAAGGCAAGTTTTAAAAACACGGCCAAGCAATACGACCTAGACTGGCATTTATTGGCAGCGATTGGTTATCAAGAGTCTTATCTCAAACCTGACTCGGTATCCCCAACGGGTGTTCGTGGCATTATGATGCTGACCAACAGTACAGCAAAAGCCATGGGTGTGAGCAACCGTACAGATGCGACTCAAAGCATTCAAGGTGGTGCAAAGTACTATGACCAAATGTTAAACCGTTATAGTAACATTCCATACCCAGATCGTAATTGGTATGCCTTAGTGGCTTATAACATGGGTCCTGGTGCTGTAAGTCAGATTCAAAAGCGCATCCAGTCTCAGGGTAAAAACCCAAATAAGTGGGTGAATTTATATGCTTATCTAGACCGTAACAAGGCCAGCAATGGTCGTTATCGTCAAGCTGTGCAATATGTCACGCGTATTCGTGCGTATTTGGAACATATTAAAACCACACCTCAACTTGTGAATATCTAATATGCGTCCACCTAACATTTACATGTGAGCGCACAAAAAAAGCTTACCTTCGGGTAAGCTTTTTTCGTTTTAAACTTAAGCAGTTTGCTCAAGTACTTTTTTGAATAAATCTTTTTGCTCAGTACTTGGTTTTGCTGTTTGCAATGCCATCAATTGTGACATATCACCTTGTACTTTTATTTTGCCCGTCATAAACGCTTGCATCGCTGCAGCCATATCAAACTCAAGGAATACTTTACGTAAAGTTTCAGCATCCATGTTCAAAGTTGTTTTCGCGTTTGAAGATAAACCTTTTTTAATTGCACCACCGTCTAATGACAATTCAGTATTGCCTGCAGCGTCAGCAACTACAAGGTTAATTGCAAGATTAGCCAATGCAGGTGGTAAGTTTAAATCACCAGCTTGAGCTGTCAGAGTTTCTACAGTTGAAAACCAATCATCAGTTAAAAAAGCAGGCATGATCTTTCCTCAATTTATTTTGTTCGTGTGTGTTGCCGTTCCGGACAACATCAGTGCAAGCATATTTTGCTTGAGGCTTGTTATAGCATGATCATTTGCGAAAAGGCTAAAGTTTTTTGTACGCACCGTTCAATATTTAACTGTTTAACAACAAAATGAGAAAAATCATAAGCATAAAAAAGGCATTCCGTAGAATGCCTTTTGCGTGATGAAGTTTTCGGCTTAATCTGCCATAAAACCTAAGTTCACCATATTAATGCGTTTGCTTTCAGGCTCACCTTCTTCAGTTGAACAACTTTCGCTATTTTTGAAGTCAAATTCGCGTTGTTCATCCAAGGCTTCAAAGTCGAATAACTCACGGTCTGCCAGTTGTGAAGGCGATACATTTTGCAATGCGCCAAAAATACTGTGTAAACGTTTTGGAAATTCTTTATCCCAAGTACGCAGCATGTCATTTAGCATCGCACGTTGTAAGTTTTCCTGTGAACCACACAAGTTACATGGGATAATTGGGAACTTACGCATTTCTGCATACTTGATAATGTCTTTTTCTTCCACATAAGCCAGTGGACGAATCAAAATGTTCTTTTTATCAGAAGACAATAATTTCGGTGGCATGGCTTTTAAGCTACCGCCATGGAACAAGTTCAAGAAGAACGTCGCCAAAATATCATCACGATGATGACCTAAAGCCACTTTCGTCGCCCCAATTTCTTGAGCAAAGCCGTATAACGAACCACGACGTAAACGTGAGCATACTGCACAATACGTTTTACCTTCTGGGGTTAAACGTTTAGTAATGCTGTAGGTATCTTTTTCTAAGATGTAATACGGAATTTTGTTTTCTTCTAAATAACGTGGCAATACGTCTTCAGGGAAACCCGGTTGTTTTTGGTCAAGGTTGACCGCAACCACATCAAAATTAATCGGTGCGATACGCTTAAACTGCAACAAAATGTCGAGCAAGGTATAACTGTCTTTACCGCCTGAAATACAGACCATCACCTTGTCGCCCTCTTCGATCATTTTAAAATCACGAATGGCATGACCGACCTGACGGCGTAGCTTTTTCAATAAACGATAATACGCAGAGCTAGTTGGTAGTTCTGGTTTGAAATTAAATCCTTGTTCGGACTCAACTGGCGAGAACATAGACGAGTTAAACCTAAAAAAAAATACCGCGCAATTTTATCCGATTCGCAGACTTCTCGCATCAAAAGAATGTAATTTCCGAAAAAACTAAAAATACTGTCATGATCACGTCATCCTCAGCGCATTATTTTATACGGTCGAGTTCATTTTTTAGGCGAAACGCTTATCTTTTGGACTTTTCCACAGTTGTCCACAAAAGCTGTGGATAACTTTGTGGATTTTAAATGACTTGACAAGGTGAGCTGCCCTTATTTTAAGGCTTCTATTTAAATTGATCATTTTTTGATCAATTTATTATTACTTATTTATCAATACCTTATATGTGTCAAGTTATGCTCATTAAAAAAAAATAAATATTTTTTTTGATTATTGAATCATCAAAATGACTTGATTTTTACAAAGTAAAGAAGAAATCAGCCCTCGAAGCCTTTTCATCTGATTTTTTTTTGATAAACTCTATTTTAACTGTTTGGGGACAGAATTTTTTTCTTCACAATAAAATGAAAAACAATACTTGGACTTTGGGGCTGTTATTAAGTGGATGTGTGGCTATCAGTTTAGCTGCACCGAGCATTTTTGCCGGCCAAACAATCTATCAATTGCGTGAAAGTAATGGCACGACGCTACTGACCAATAAGCAAGGCCGTTATAGCAATCTGAAAGTCGAGAAAAAAACCTATTATCCGGACAGTAATATTCATAGTTATAGTAACTGGGGCTCAAATGAAGCGTCTGTTTTGCCAAGCTATAGCCGTAATAAAAATGCCTTTGACAATATTATTAAACAAGCCGCGGCCCAACATGGTGTTTCCGAAGGTCTGATCAAAGCGGTGATGCATACCGAATCTGGTTTTAACACCAATGCACGCTCCCCTGTCGGTGCGCAAGGTTTAATGCAACTCATGCCTGCTACAGCACGTCGCTTCAATGTATCAAATGCTTATGATCCACATCAGAACATTATGGCTGGTGCGCGCTATTTATCTTGGCTACTGAAACGTTTTAATGGCAACACCTCACTTGCCTTAGCTGGTTATAACGCAGGTGAAGGCAATGTCGCAAAATATGGTGGCATCCCTCCTTTTCGTGAAACTCAAGACTATGTCCGCCGTGTCACTAGCCGCTACAGCAACCTATATGCTGGTAGTTTAAGTGTCTCGGGTTCGAGCAGTTCAAATAGCACTTCTAATAGTGGTCGGATTATTGCCAGTTCGGACAATTACCATGCCGCTGCCCCTGCTGTTGCCAAGTCACCGGCACGTCAAATTATTCAAACGGACAATGGTAGTTTTACCGATGCACCTTCAGGTTCATTTGCGACAGCAAATGCTTCTGCCTCAGCGCGCATTTATCTCAATGAATGAAATCACTGATTTTGTAAAATTGCATCTGTTTTACTAATTTTTCCTTGAAATTTTAAGACTTTCACCTCATATTGAGTTTAATGATTTTTATTTGTAAATCAGATCATTTTTCTATAATAAGAGGATTTACCCAATGATGCGGATTGGTTTGTTCTTGCTGACCAACCTCGCGGTACTGGTTGTAGCTGGCATAATCTTGTCACTCTTCGGTGTCGGTAGTTACCACGGTGCAGGCGGCTTAAACTTAGGCAACTTGCTCGTTATCTGTTTTGTGTTCGGTATGGTGGGTTCAATGATCTCACTATTCATGTCAAAATGGATGGCGAAAAAAACCACGGGTACAGAGCTGATTGACCCTAATGCACCACGTAGCCAAGCTGAAGCATGGTTACTCAACGAAGTTGCGCAACTGGCACAACGTTCTGGTATCAAAATGCCAGAAGTGGGTATTTTCCCATCGTACCAGTCAAATGCCTTTGCAACAGGCTGGAATAAAAATGATGCTTTAGTAGCGGTTTCTACCGGTCTACTTGAGCGTATGAACAAAGATGAACTCCGTGCCGTACTCGCTCACGAAATTGGTCACGTAGCCAATGGTGATATGGTAACCCTTGCATTGGTGCAAGGTGTAGTCAACGCCTTTGTGATGTTCTTTGCGCGTGTAGCAGGTGACTTCATTGACCGTAATGTTTTTGGTCGTGAAGATGGTGAAGCACCGGGTATCGCATATTTTGTCATTACGATTGTATTAGATATTGTTTTTGGTATCGCAGCGTCTGCCATTGTGATGTGGTTCTCTCGCTACCGTGAATACCGTGCCGATGAAGCTGGTGCGCGTTTAGCAGGTAAACAAGCGATGATTTCTGCCCTGTTACGTTTACAAGCAGAATCTGAAATGCCAGATCAAATGCCAAAAGAAATGAAAGCCTTTGCAATTTCTGCGGGTCAAGAACAAGGTTTCAGTTTAGCTGCATTGTTCCAAACACACCCAACGATTGAACAACGTGTTGCGGCATTACAACAATTAGATTGCCCATAATCGAGCATCTAATGTATGTCGTAAAAAAGCCTCCCTATGGAGGCTTTTTTAAGTCTAATTTTTTCCGAACATTTACTGTCTTATCAATAATCTTTCAGTTGAACGATCTTTCAATTGAATAGCCTCTCATTGATCGCGCTCAAGCAACAAGGCATTTCTATCTACAATACTCCATTAGCCTTTAACCATTGCCAAAGCAATGAACCACCCATATAAATTGCAAAGATAAAGACTAATAAGAAAATCATCCCGAATATATCTGGGATATGGATCCATATCCATGCAACCACAGGGTTGCGCCAAAAAGCAGATTGCTGTTGTTTCTGTTCTAATTTTTCATGTAAAAACGGATGTACCACATGTTGATCTGTACTGATTTGATATTCTTCACGAATGTGCGTATGTACAACATCTAAAGCTTTACGGCTCGGTCGAATAAACACATCAAAGATCGTCCCTGCAACAGGAATAAACCCCACGACAGCATCTATAACTGCGAGTTTCATCACACCATTTAATTTGGCTTGTGGTACGCCAATCTGTTTGGCTTTATAGACGGCATAACAGGTCAAGACAAATCCTGCGATATCACCAGCTACGGGAATGGTACTCAACGCTGCGTCCGCACCTACCCCTTGTCGAGTAAATGGAATCCGAACCACGGAGTCCATCATATTGGCAAACTTTGCGAGATCGCGTTCAAGACGAATGACTTCTTGCTTTGACATTTTTTGTTTTAATGGTTCAGTCATGTTTTATCCAATAAAAACCGTGTAAATCACTGAGATTAAAACATATTAGAAGTCTTCAATCTGTAGCAAAATGCTAATCTCTATAAATTGAGCAATTGTGAAGCAATCATCAAATACACCACCACGCCGGTCGCATCACAAATCGAGGTTACCAATGGTGCAGATGCACTTGCAGGATCGAGCTTTAACTTGTTGAGTATAAAGGGCAAACTCATCCCAATTAAACAACCGAGCAATACGATGCCCATCATACTTAAAGCCAAGACTAAAGCGACGGTTGCATCACCACGGTAGTAGCCTAAAATCGATACAGCAATGGCCATGGTTCCGCCGAGGCAAAGTGCGACGAGCGTCTCCCGTCCCAACAAATAAAACCAATCTCGAATTTTTACATCCCCTGTGGCAAGCGCTCGCACCATTAAAGTCGCAGACTGTGAACCTGCATTGCCTCCACTTCCGACCAGTAAGGGTAAGAAAAAAACCAAGACGATATGTGCGGCAATGATGTCTTCATAATATGAAATGCCTAATCCGGACAATAAGCTGCCAAAGACCAATATCACCAACCAGAACACCCGCTTTTGATACAACTTTAAAATCGGTGCTTTATTAATGCTCATACCTGGTTCGGTACTCACCGCACTGGCTTTTAAAAAGTCTTCAGTGGTTTCAGCCTGTACCACATCCATCGCATCATCATAGGTGACAATCCCCATCAAACGCTGGGCATGATCCACAATCGGTAAGGCCATAAAATCATATTCAGCCAGTTTTTGCGCAATACTCTCTTGGTCTTCATCTATCCAGCCGGTCACCACATCTTTGGTCATCACCTGTTGAATCCGTGAATCACGGTCAGCCTGCAAAATTTGCCGCAGTGAAATCACCCCTTCTAATTGAAACTGATCATTGGTGACATAAATTAAATATAGGGTTTCACGGTCATGCGGTTCATGGCGCAAGGCCTCTATGGCTTGTTGCATGGTAAAGTCAGCAGGCATACTGACATAGTCTGAGCTCATGATTGCGCCTGCAGACTCTTCTGCATATGCAGATAACGCCTTTAGATGCTCTTGGGTATCTTGATCAAGTTGTTGATAAATCCGATCTTGTTCTGCATCAGTTAAACTTTTATATAAATCCGTTGCATCATCAGAATGCATATCATCAAATAATTCAATTTGTAGACGCAGTGGATAACGCGAGATTAACTGTCGCTGTGACTCAAACGGGAAAAACTCAAATACCAAGCCTTGATGCGCTAAACCTGAAAGTAACTCGATTTGATCTTCGATTGGAAATTGCTGAATTAAACGAGCCTGATCAGCGTAGTTCAGAGGCTGTAAAGCGAAAACTGCTGCTGCATAATTTTGTTGTTGCAGCAAAGCGGAAATTTCACGCTGTCTTTGTATTAAATCCGCCATTCAACTCACTCTTATTTTAATCTTTCTATGTAGAGCACATTTTGAAGGATAAACTAAAGAGTTTCAAATCTCTTCAATATGTTCTCGGTGAACGTTCTTTGCGAAAATTCTCTGTGAACATTCCCTGTCGAAAGTTTGGTGACATAAATTTGGCGACATAAAAAACCACCGCGATGTACTCAAGCTTTCACGGTGGCTTTTAGTGGAGCGATACGCTGTGCGTGAATTATTTCTAAGTTTCAGACACCGGCTTGATTTTAAAAATAGATCGGACCATCACATACATAAACGGAATAAAAATCAGCACCAAGACTGTACCGAATATTACCCCACCGAGTACGCTTACCCCGATCTCTTGACGACTGGCTGCACCAGCACCAAAAGCAAGAACTAAAGGAACCACCCCTGCACCAAATGCTAAAGAAGTCATCAAAATAGGACGTAAACGTAGTGCTGCGCCTTCCATTGCAGCCTCGATCACATGTTTGCCTTTTTCTTGTGCCATCGCTGCAAACTCTACAATCAAGATCGCATTTTTACAGGACAGACCAATGGTCGTCAGCAAGGCAATTTGGAAGTAGATGTCATTTGGAAAACCAGTCATGTAGCTAAACAAAATATTACCGCCAATCCCGAGTGGAATCGCACTCATGACTGCGGTTGGAATGCTCCAACTTTCATATAGGGCGGCAAGACAAAGGAAAATAAATCCAATCGAGACCAAATACAGCCAAATCGCTTGATGACTTGATTTTTGCTCTTCAAAGGATAAACCACTCCATGCCACGTCCACACCAGGCACCTGATCGACTAAGGCTTTCACATCCTGCATGGCTTGTCCACTTGAGACATTTTTGGCTGTATCCGCTTCCATTTGTAATGCGGTGTATCCCATAAAGCGATTGACGACTTCTGGGCCGCCACTCCAGCCAATGGTTGAAAAATTACTAAATGGAATCATTTCATTTTGATCATTGCGCACATGCCAATAGGCCAAATCTTCTGGTTTAGAACGGAATTCGGCATCTGCCTGCATCATGACGCGTTTAATACGTCCACGGTCAATGAAATCGTTGATATAACTCCCGCCCCATGCACTACTCATGGTGCTATTAATCGCATTTTGCGTTAAACCCATGGCCATCGCTTGTTTTTGATCAATATCAACTTTCAGTTCAGCTTTATCTGGGTTAGAGCGTTTGTCTAAATTTTCGAAACTACTGTATTGTGCAGATTTTTCTTGCAAGCTTTTAAATTGCGCATCGAGATAAGCTCGACCTTCACCATTCATATCTCGCAGCCAAAACTCCAGACCATCGGTTTGCCCAAGACCGCTGACTGAAGACGGCATGCTGACATTGATTTGTGCATTGTTGAACTTTTTAAAATGTTTCATCGCACGTTCACGAATCGCTTGCGCTGAATTGTGTTGTCCTGAACGTTCATCCCAATGCTTCAGTGCAATAAAGCCTTGCCCTAAGTTTTGACCCGTACCAGAAAAATTTCGTCCATAACGAATCATCACCAAATCGACATTTTGCTTTTCTTCAGTCAAAAAGTACTGTCGAATTTGTTCACCGACCTCACGACTTTTAGACATCGGTGCACCTTCTTGTAATTTAAGTTGCACACTCAAAATGCCTTGATCTTCACTAGGAATAAAACTGGTCGGCAACGCACGATAAAACAAAGCAAATACCGTAATGAGCCCCGCAAACAACACCACCGTCCATAAGCGATAACGAACCGTGGCTTGTGCAAGGGTCAAATATTTGGTTTTTAAAATCTCTAATTTGGCGTTAAACCAAATCGCCCAGCGCTGTGGTTTTGGATTGGGTTTTAAAATTAAGGCACATAATGCGGGCGTTAAAATTAGTGCAACCATCAATGACAAGCCCATTGCAGCCACGAGTGTGATGGAAAATTGTCTATAGATCACGCCCGTTGAGCCACCAAAGAACGCCATGGGAATAAATACAGCGGTCAATACCAAAGTAATCCCGATTAATGCCCCGCTAATTTCATGCATCGACTCGATGGCCGCTTGTTTTGCTGTTAACTGTTGTTCATGCATTAAACGTTCGACGTTTTCCACCACAACAATCGCATCATCGACCAACAGACCGATGGCCAGTACCAATGCAAACAATGTGAGCGTATTAATGGTCATGCCCAAAGCATATAAAATCGCTAAAGTCCCAAGAATCACCACAGGCACCGTAATCGCAGGTATCAGCGTTGCTCGCCAATTTTGTAAGAAGATAAACATCACCAAAACCACCAGTAAAACGGCTTCGAATAACGTTTTCACCACTTCTTTAATCGATTCTTGTACAAATGGCGTGTTATCCCGTGGATAAACGATTTTATAACCGGCAGGTAATTGCTTCGCTAACTGTTCAATTTCTTGCTTAATTAAGGCAGAGGTTTCAAGTGCATTTGCACCAGAAGCCAATGAGATCCCCATCCCTGAAGATGGATAACCATTAATGGTATTCACCCCTGAATAATTTTCCGCACCCAATTCAACACGTGCAACGTCTTTTAAATAGACAAAACTGCCGTCTCGTGCAGATTTGACAATAATATTTTCAAATTCTTCAACTGACTTTAAACGTGAACCTGAAGTGACTTTTGCATTGAGATATTGATCCGATACACTCGGCAATTCACCTACGGCTCCGGCTGCAACCTGCGTATTTTGTGATTCAACAGCCGCACGGATATCACTGGGCATAAGGCTATATTGCTTTAACTTCAGTGGGTTGAGCCAAATGCGCATGGCAAATTGCGAACCAAAAACATCGACTTCACCGATACCCTCAATTCGAGCAATGTCCTGCTCTAGATGAGTCATCATATAGTCACCAAGTTCGATATTCGAACTCTTGCCAGTCTCATCATAGAGGCCGATAACCATATGGGTATCACCCAAAGATTTATAGACATTTACCCCTTGGCGCTGCACATCTTCAGGCAGCCGATTGATTACTCCATTTATGGCATTTTGTACTTGTACTTGAGCGGTATCTGGGTCAGTGCCATTTTCAAAACTGATGCTGATCCGGCTTCGACCTGAAGAGTCGCTGCTTGAACTAAAATATAAAAGGTGATCAATTCCTTTAATTTGTTGTTCAAGAACTTGTGTGACACTTTCCTCAACTGTTTCTGCTGACGCACCGCTATAACTTGCGCTGACCGTAATTCGTGGTGGCGCAATATCTGGATAGCGCTCTACCGGTAAATTGAGCACAGCAAATAGCCCGAGCGCCATGACGATGATCGCCAAGACACCTGCAAAAATCGGTCGATAAATAAAAAACTTAGACAGCATCAGTCCATGTCACTTTTCAATTAATGAAATAAAATATGTTGATTGATTTTTTCAAAAAATCTTATTGATAATCAATCACAATGTGCTTGATTACAAGCCTAGACTACATAAAAACCTTGCTTGAAGCGAAATATGTAGAAAATATGGAGAGCCTCCACTTCAGCTATTTTAGTAAATTTATGTGACAAAACCGCCTCTGTCATGAAGTCTTAGCCACTGCCCTGCAATGTATGCCTGCAACTTCATTCATTTAAATAAAAAGATGCCGAGGCAGCCATGCAAAAACAATTAACAAAACAGTTAAATCTAGCCATAACAAGCAAAGTGAAATCCTCATGGGGCGTGTCTTCACTGCTCCTTTTTAGCGTTTTTGGTTTATCTGCATGTAATTCGGATGACGATAAAACCCATGTCACCAAGCCCCCTATTTTGCCTGATACAGGTTTTGTCATTGTTGGGCATCGTGGTGCCAGTGCTTTGCGACCCGAGCATACCCTTGCCGCATATCAAAAAGCGATTGATGATGGTGCGGATTTTATCGAACCCGATTTAGTGCCAACCAAGGATGGCTATCTGGTTGCGCGCCATGAAAGTGAAATTTCAGGGACAACCAATATTAGTACGCTGTCACAATTTGCGGATCGAAAAACCACCAAAAAAATCGATGGTATCGACTATACAGGATGGTTTACGGAAGACTTTAATTTGAATGAACTGACTCAAAATGTAAAAGCACGTGAGCGTATTGCTCAATATCGCCCTAATAACACTCAATATAATGATCAATACAGCATCCCAACGCTCGAACAAATCATTGAACTTGCCGAAGCTCATTATAAAAAAACTGGAAAAATTGTTGGTTTATATATTGAAACCAAGCATCCCACATTTTTCCAACAGCAAAATCTAGCCATGGAAGATCGTTTACTCACAACGCTTGCCAAATACAGTTATACACGTGATATCGCGCCTGTATATTTACAGTCCTTTGAAACCACCAATCTTAAATACTTACGTGATCAACTCACGCAAAAGAAAACCCTCAAACATGGCAAAATTATTCAATTATTAGATAGCCCAACTGCCATACCGGGTGACTTACAGCAACAAAGCTCACCTCAAAATTATGCAAGTTTAGCCACTGCAGATGGCCTAAAATCAGTGGCAAAATATGCAGATGGTGTAGGTCCAAGTAAAACCTATATTTTTTCAAACACTGAATTTAAACAAACCAGTTTTGTCAAAGATGCCCATGCTGCTGGTTTGAAAGTCCATCCTTATACACTCAGACCTGAAAATGGTTTTTTACCTGACTATTTAAAATGTAACTCAGTGGCGACCGAACGTTGTGATACCGGTGCGGCTAAAGAATTTGAAAACTTCTATAAAGCTGGTGTAGATGGTGTATTTGCAGATGATCCGGGACTGGCACGCAAAACCTTAACACAACTGCAAAAGCCCTAGTTTTCCTAAATTTAAAAAAGACGCCGAGGCGTCTTTTTTATTGTTCAATGGAAACCTTAAAGCGGGTTTGCCAAATATTCTGCGGCTGACTGCGTTGCCACTGGCTGAGGTGCTGGAGCTGTCGGAGCTGTCGGAGCTGTCGGAGCTGTCGGAGCTGTCGGAGCTGTCGGAGCTGTCGGAGCTGTCGGAGCTGTCGGAGCTGTCGGAGCTGTCGGAGCTGTCGGAGCTGTCGGAGCTGTCGGAGCTGTCGG
>NZ_VOZT01000062.1:0-17575 GCF_013419625.1 Acinetobacter sp. YH12070
ATAAAGAGTTCCTGTACCGCCATACTGTCAGCGCAGTGCGGTATCGAAAGGTGCAATCTCTAAGATTGCATGGGTCGCAAAGATTCCCCCACCATAGCTCTTAGCTTGGTGGTGGGAGTATGTCAAGCAATTATTGCCAGTCAATGCTGTGAGTCGTTCGCAGTACGATGCGGTGGAAAACCAATATAAAGCAGCACAGTCGAATTTAAAGCAAGCGCAATCCAATTATGATGTGAGTCGTAATCAGACCGGTTATAACCAATTAATTGCCAATAAAAATGGGGTCATTACTGAGCGTAATATTGAGATTGGTCAAGTGATTGCAGCAGGACAACCGGCATTTCAATTGGCGATAGCAGGTGAACGTGACGTGGTCATTGGTGTGCCTGAACAAGCGGTTACTGAAATTAAAACAGGGCAGGATGCATGGGTTACCTTGTGGTCGAAACCACAGGAAAAATTTGCAGGCTATGTACGTGAAATTAGTCCTGCTGCCGATCAGTCTCGTACTTATAGTGTCAAAGTGGCATTACGTGAAGGCAATAGCGCCATTCAACTGGGGCAAAGTGCACGGGTATTTTTAACTGCACCTTTGGGCATTATTGGCGTGGTGTTATTCCTGTTATTGTTCAATAAACCCTTTGGTTTTGTGGCGATGCTCGGCACGATTGCACTGTCTGGAATGATTATGCGCAATTCACTGATTTTGATTGATCAGATTGAACAAGATATTCAGTCTGGGGAGTCGGCTTGGGATGCGATTATCAATGCGACGGTACGTCGTTGCCGTCCAATTGTGCTGACTGCATTGGCCGCTGTATTGGCGATGATTCCACTTTCTCGCAGTATTTTCTTCGGTCCAATGGCTGTGGCGATTATGGGTGGATTGATCGTGGCGACCCTGCTGACCTTGTTCTTTTTACCTGCGTTATATGCACAGTGGTTTAAAGTGAAAAAAACTCAGCAGAATCCTTAAAAGTGTCATAATATTGGGTGCGAAATATTGAATTTTTCTCTATAGTAGCACCTGATCTACAAAGACATTTTTAAAAAGTAAAACTACCACAAGTGCAGCGCGGCATATTGTGGTGTACGGGGTTGAATCACAGATGACAGCAGAGAGTTTAGCTAAGTATCGCCGTTATATTGCGATTTCTTATGTCTTCATGTTTTTCGCTTTATTTACCCTGATTAGTGGTGTATTTGCCTACGGCTTTGCACGCAAAGTCACTCAAATCGATTCTGCAGAAGTTTGGCTACAAGCCCAAGCGCTTTGGGTCATGCGCACCGTCGTGATTTATTCCATGATGGCCATTTTTGCCGCACTGTGGTTTATTCCTTTATTTTTCTATTATTGGGACACCTATCTTTGGGTGACTGCATGCACGGTAATTGGTGTGGTCTTTGCTGCGATTGCCTTTTTGTATCTATTAAATGCATGGATCCAAGGTCTATCCAAATTCGTTAAAAATAAGGCTGTTTTCTAAGTCGATTTATTTTTTTCCTGCCTACCCCTTGAAAAAATGGTTTGATTCCCCAATTTCAGACCACAGTTAAGTATTAAATTAAATTCCGTGAGGAGCATCGCCAGACATGGCTAAACGTGATTATTATGAGGTTTTAGGTGTATCTAAAACCGCAAGTGATGATGAAATTAAAAAAGCCTACCGTAAGTTGGCGATGAAGTATCACCCTGACCGTAATCCAGATAACCCAGAAGCTGAAGAAAAATTCAAAGAAGCTGCAGAAGCATATGAAGTTTTATCGGACAGCGAAAAACGTAGTATGTATGACCGTATGGGACATCAAGCTTTTGAAGGCGGCATGGGCGGCGGCGGTGGCTTCGGTGGCGGTTTTAGCGCAGAAGATATCTTTAGTCAGTTTGGTGACATATTCGGTGGCGCATTTGGCGGTGGTGGCCGTGGTGGTCAGCAACGTGCACGCCGTGGTTCAGACTTACGCTATGTTATGGAGCTTACCCTTGAGGAAGCTGTGAAGGGCGTGAAAAAAACCATTACCTTTACTGCGCCAGCGCCATGTGATGCCTGTGATGGTAAAGGATCTAAAAATCCGAATGACGTTGAAACCTGTAAAACCTGTCATGGTGCCGGTCAAGTGCGTATGCAACAGGGCTTCTTCTCTGTGCAGCAAACCTGTAGCACCTGTCGTGGTCAAGGTAAAATCATTAAGAACCCATGTAATAAATGTCATGGTTCAGGGGTTTCTGACCGTCAGCAAACTTTAGAGGTGACCATTCCTGCAGGTGTGGACAATGGCGACCGCGTACGTTTAAGTGGCAAAGGCGAGGCGATCCGTGATGGCCAAGCAGGCGACTTATATGTAGAAGTGGTGGTACGTGAACACGAAATCTTCCAACGTGATGGCGCTGACTTGTATATGGATGTGCCTGTAAGCATTGCAGATGCTGCATTGGGTAAAGAAATTCAAATTCCGACACTCGATGGTCGTGTGAGCTTGAAAGTACCTGAAGGGACTCAAACTGGTAAATTGTTCCGCTTACGTGGTAAAGGTGTGAAGCCTGTACGTACCAGCATGACCGGTGACTTACTCTGCCGTATCGTGGTGGAAACGCCTGTGAACTTAACGGCTCGTCAACGTGAATTGTTGAAAGAGTTACAAGACACGATGGATGGCGATGACAATAAATCATCTCCGAAGAAAAAATCATTCTTCGACCGTTTGTTTGATTAATTGAAATGATTTGCTTGAGTTCGCTGTGATGTGAACTCAGGTATAAAAAAGCCTGCATAATTGCAGGCTTTTTTATTGAGCGTTTTAAGGTTTCGGCTGTGCTGTAGGCGGTAATAAACTCTCATAGCTCATGTCGAGCCTATAGATATTTTTAAGACGCTGTAGCTGATGACGTGCTTCAGCCTCACGACCATTAAATGCCAATAAACGTGCATATTTAATGATGTGGTATTTCGCTGGATAGCTGCGAACCAATTTTTCAGTATCCTGAATGGTTTGTTCAGAAACGATGGAATATGGATTTAAACGAATAATCGCTACCCGATGTCTAAATTCCGTGAGTAAATAGATCGGCTCATGGTTGGTGATTTTCTCCGGTGTTTTTTCATATTTTGATGCCTGACCCAGCTGAATCGCTGCATTGGCATAATCGCGATAAATCACCGTAATCAGCACGGCGCCAATCACGAAAACAATGCGGATAAACCACGGAGACAGACTCAATGTAGCCGTCTGTGATTTCGCAGCTTGAAGAATCCCGATAATAAAACCCACAGGCAGTAAGAAATATGCGTAGTTTTGCGGAAACTCCAACATGGCATGAATAACGAAGACACCGACCATCAATAGGCCAATCACAGATAATGCAGACTTGGCTAACTTCTGTAATTGGATGCCCCAATAGGCGAAATAGGCCAAGAACGGCACACCAATAATGGTGCCATTCCACAATAAGAAATCCAAAATAAAATTGTGTGAGCTACGAATCCATACAGGTCCTTGCACCGTGTCAGAGATCGAGACAAAAGCGCTACTGGTTTGATGCCAACCATAGCCAAACCAAGGCTGTGCAGCTACGGCATGCGCCATTTGTTGCCAAATGGCTAAACGAGACATATCTCCACCAGCACGTTCGGCTACGTCACGACTTTCTTGAATATTCATGTCGGATATTTGGCTCATGATTTGACTTAATTTTGGCATCAATACAATCAGTGCCACAAAGCCGATAAACCAGGCCAAGCTGTAAAACCAGCGAAGACGGATATAATCTTTGTACTGTGCATAAGCCAAATAGACTAGGACACAGATACTTGCCACCCAAGAGGTGCGAGATTGGCTGAGCGCGACCCCAATTAAAATAGGAATTGCACAAGCGACCAAATAGCGCGTTTTAACTTTTTGCTGTTCATAAACATATAGGCAGGCTAACAAAGACATGAGCAGAAACGTGGCCATGTTATTCGGCTGAGCAAAGTTTGCAAATGGGCGCGTAGTTCCACTAATTTTCATCACAAAAGGAAGAAACGAGTCAAAATCTAACCACTGACATATTGCGATGAGTCCGGTCATGACACCCGAAGCAACAAAGGTATAGCTCAGGTATAGGAAGGTTTTTTCGCGTTTTTCCGTACCTTGTGAGAGGCTAAAACCAAGATTGATACATAGCCAGAAGCTGAACACGAACAGCATGCAGAGCAAGGCGATACTAAAATAATACACCTGCCCAAAAGCCAGTTGGACGATGGGAATCAGCGCTAAAAGCAAAAGAGGCAAGGAAATTTTTGCCACCATGAGCTTTTCTTTAAAGAAGGTTGCCGCTAAAGCAAACAGGGCAAAGAAGGTATAAAGCTCACCGGTATATGTGGCCCAAGGTCGGTAATGAATCGGAATCAGCCATGCCAGTGCAATACAGACTGCCGCACAAAGATACAATAGGGTTTTCATGAATATTCAAGATCAATAGAACGCGCCTATCATACCGTGAAAATGCTCAAACTTGGTGAGGGAATAGTCAGCGTCTGTGGTAGAAGTTGATTTGCAAAAGTCTTTCGGAAAATGCAGGATTTTTTTGTTTGTAACTTAGCCTGCGCATGGAGTTTTGATATAGTAAGACCAATTTCGAATCAACATTAGGAAAATGTTATGTCAGCAGCTCCACGTATTGGTATCTTGGGCGCAGGCGGTCGTATGGGACGCATCTTAATTCAGGCGGTTCAGCAAGCTGGGTATCAATTAGCTGCTGCGGTAGAACGTCCTGAAAGTAGCTTGGTCGGTGCGGATGCCGGTGAACTTGCAGGGATTGGCGCGGTTGGCGTAAAGGTTGTCGGTAACCTTGCTGAGGTTTTAAAAGATTGTGATGTCGTAATCGATTTTACTGCACCTGCAGCAACAGCACAGCATCTTAAACTTTGCCGTGAAGCAGGCGTTGCGATTGTCATTGGTACCACAGGTATGAATGATGAGCAAAAAGCTTATCTCGATGAAACAGCAACAGAAACTCCAGTGGTCTATGCAGCGAACTATTCTGTCGGTGTAAACGTTTCAATTAAACTTCTAGAACTCGCATCAAAAGTGTTTGGCGATACTGTAGATATTGAAGTGATTGAAGCCCATCATCGCCATAAAGTTGATGCACCATCAGGTACAGCGCTGATGTGGGGTGAAGCCATTGCAGGTGCTTTAGGACGTGACTTAAAACAAGATGCTGTGTATTGCCGTGAAGGTCATACGGGTCCACGTGAACGTCAAACCATTGGCTTCCAAACGATTCGTGGTGGTGACATTGTTGGTGAACATACTGCGATGTTTATTGCGGATGGCGAACGTGTTGAAATTACCCATAAAGCAACCAACCGTATGAACTTTGCCTCTGGTGCAGTACGTGCAGCTGCATGGGTAGTTGGTCGTGAAGCACGTAAGTACGATATGAAAGATGTACTGGGTTTTAACGATATTGACGTATAAAAGCGCGTTAAAATCCGTTATAACAACAGCATAAAATTAAAATAAGACGATCAATGGAATGAAAAAAGTCATCTTTATGGCCTGTGCTGTCGCATTCACTGCGGCAGTACAAGCGAAAACTATGGATAATGCCAAACTCACGATTAATAAAAATAATATTAAAGTTTGGACCTACCAAAATGCTCAAAATCCTGTCTTTCAATACAAAGCTGAAACTAGTTTTGATGTACCCATTGAAAAAGCGGTTTCCCTGATTTTAGATGTGGAAAATGCAGTGAATTGGGTCCCTTATATGGGCAGTGTCAAAGTCTTATCCCGCGATGACCAAAAAGGTGAATTCAGTTTATATATGGTGTTGGATTTTCCTTTTCCCTTAAAAGACCGTGATTTGGTGGTACAAGGCAAAATGCGTAAAGATGCACAAGGCATCATTAGCATCCAAAATAAAGCAGTTAAAAAAGGTTATCCGATCAATCCCAATTATGTACGTTTAACCGACTATGAGGGCGATTGGACCTTCCAGCGTTTAGGCAATCAAAAAGTCAAAGTGTCGACCTATGGCTATGCCAATCCGGAAGGCTCCATTCCGCTCAGTTTCGTGAATATGTTTGTGCAGCAACAGCCTTATCAAATGCTACAAAAAATGAAAGTGCAGCTGGGTAAAAGCAAAACTGTTGCGACCGTTCCCGAAATTTTAAAATAAGCCTTAGTAATGATTCAGTTCAATATGAACGATCAATGACTTTGCATCTCAGGCAGGCGAAATGCAGTCAACTGCTGCATGTGCTGTGTTTCTGGAAGTTCGATGCTGAGTAAGGTCTGTTCTGGAAATTGATGCGGATGTAACTTGATTTGAAATTGCCGCGCGGTCATTTGTTCACAGGCAAAGCGAAGTTTGGCTTGCTGCGGCATGATATTCATGCCGTTTTCAGACTTGGCTTTATAAATATATAGCGTCTGATGTAACCCGCCGCTGGTGATCGGTTGGATCTGCTCAAGTTCATATTGCGTCAGTTTTTGGGCACTCAAAAAACCTTGAATTAAAGATTTACAGATAAAATTTTGCTGGCTTTGAGCTTGAGTGTGCTGTTCGGGTTGGCACGCCATAAGCGTGAGTGTACTGATGATGATTAGACCCGCTCGAAGCTGCGTAAGGAATGCATAAATACAAACACCGTCTAATTTTGATGAGTGTATAAAGGGCAGAAGAAAGCCTGCATGCAGCAGGCTTTTTGGGCTTAGATTTTTGCCGTTAAAAATCAGCTTTCAGCACAATTCGATAACGCACGTTTCCTGAATGCAAACGTTCAATCGCTTCATTCACCTGAGACATGGGATACATTTCAATTTGTGGTGCAATATTTTGACGTGCGGCGAATCGAAGTAATTCACGCAGTGCTGCAGGAGAGCCTGTTGATGAGCCAGTGACAGATTTAGCACCACTGATCAGCATACCTGCGGGGATTTGCATCGGCTCAAGTGCTAGGCCGAGCATGTGAACGCTTCCATTCGGTGCCAAAGTTGAAAGATAGGCTTGCCAATCCAACGTCACATTGACCGTGCTTAAAATTAAATTGAACTTACCACGTTGTGCTTTAATCGCGGCAAGATCACGACTATTCACCACATGGTCAGCCCCCATAGCTTTAAGTTCATCAGTTTTATCTAAGTTTGAACTAAATGCGGTAATTTCACAGCCCCAAGCTTTGAGCAGTTTAATCGCCATATGACCTAAACCACCAATGCCGATCACGGCAACATGGTGAATGGCCTGAATTTGGTGCTGTAAGATGGGATCAAATACTGTAATCCCACCGCAGAGCAGAGGGCCAGCACTGGTTGGATCAAGATCATCTGGAAGCGGAATAACCCATTGCCAGCCCGCACGAACTTTGTCGGCAAAGCCACCTGCATGACCGACGATCGTCGCTGTCTTGGTTCCAGTACATTGCACTTGGCGACCATCGATACATGGGTCACAGTGTTGACAACTTTCTGCTGTCCAGCCTATGCCCACACGTTGTCCGATTTTCAGTCCTTTGGCTTCGCTGCCGAGTTGGGTAATGGTTCCAATCACTTCATGCCCTGGGACCACAGGATAAACCGAAGATTTCCAATCATTTTGGATAATAGAAATATCTGAGTGACAAAGACCGCAATACTCGACTTTGACTTCAACCTGATGGGCTTGTAATTCACCTGCATCAAATTGGTAGGGAACAAGGGCTTCACCACTGTTCATTGCTGCATAGGCTTGAATTGTATTGTCACTCATTATTCTATCCTTTCTGTTTTTGAGGTCATTCTGCGTGCGTGTATTTAAAGTCACAGTGATTTTCATGATCATTGACCATGCCGATAGCTTGCATCAGAGCATAGCAAGTCGTTGGGCCGACAAATTTAAAGCCATGCTTTTTTAATGCTTTGGACATGGCCTGACTTTGAGCGGTTTGTGCAGGGGCGCTGCGATATTCAACTACATCATTATTGGCAATTTGACCTTCGACAAAATTCCAAAGAAATTCCACCGGATGAATCCCTTGGGCTTTTAACTGTTGCCATGCTTTGGCATTATCACGAATGGCAGTGAGTTTGCCGATATGGCGAATCAAACCTGAATCTTGTAATTTTTCTTGTAATTGTAGGTCACTCAACGCTGCGATTTCGGCAATGGGATATTGAAAAAAATGCTGCTGATAGCAGGCCCGCTTTTTCAGCACAGTGATCCAAGACAGCCCCGCTTGTTGTCCTTCAAGACATAGCATTTCAAAGAGATGCTGCTCATCAAAACTAGGTTTAGCCCACTCAGTGTCGTGGTAGGCAATATACAAAGGATCTTCGGAGCACCAAGCACAGCGTTGTATCGTCATGTTGAATGCTCCTTTTGACTTAAATTTTAAAGACAGTCCATTGATCGTTTTTATTGTCCCAATACAACAGTTCCGCTTGATCGAGATCGGCAAATTGAATCCATACATCTTTACCCGATTTGTCTGCGTAGCCGGTGCTGATGAGTAATGCTTCTTCAGTGATCTCCATGATCCAGCCCTGATAAGACTGTCCATTGAGGCTGATTTTTTGTTGATTACCAGATTCTGCAAATTCCACCAGACGATTGATCAACGCTTCTGACATGTATGTTTCCTAAAATTAACGTAAATACGGATAGGGGTTAACGGCATTGCGACCTTTACCACCCAAGTAAATGCCATAATGCAAATGTGGTGCAGTATGTCGAGCATTGCCAGTATTACCTACATAGCCAATGACATCACCTTTTTTGACATAGTCGCCGACGTTTAAGCCACGTTTATGACCATCAAGATGCGCATAATAATGCCAAGAACCTGCGGGCCCCATAATCCATATCACTTTACCACCCAAATTGTTATTACGTAAGTCAGCAACTAAACCTTCTGTAGCACTGAGAACTTTTGTTCCACGTGGAACAATAATATCAATACCTTCGTGGCTTCGTCCTTGGCTACGCGCTGCGCCCCAAGTATCCTTAAGCGCACTTCGTTTGACTTGATGAACAGGAACAGGCAATTGATTGGATAAACGCATGTTTTGTAATTTTTTCACTTCATGAGCAGGCAATGTACTGCCTGATGGTTTGGGTGGAGTCGACGTACAGGCGCTGAGTAAAAGCAACATAAAACCAATACCGCCGAACAACCCTCTGCGAAGCAAAAACTCTTGAGTCACATTTGTCCCTATTCAATTGATGAGCAGTTCAAAACTATGGCATAGAATGGCTTTCGAGTTCTAGCGTAGAAATGAGTTTTTTCATGGCGGTTGGAATACCGAGTGCAGTGGCTTGTATCGGGCTAAACCACTGTCCGTTGCATTCAATCGCTAAATGCTCTTTTTGATCGGCAGCAACGGTAAATACAGTAGCTACTAAAAGCCAAGTGAAGTGGGTAAAACTATGCGATATTTGCACTTGAGTGGTGGTAGGTTTCAGTCCAAGCTGCTGAGTGTGGGATTGAAACTCATGGGGTTGATCAAAAATAGGTAAACACCACAGACCACCCCATAGCCCGCTATTCGGACGTTGTATCCACAGCCATTCTCCTGCAGATTGAATCAGCATGACTTGAGCTTCTCTTACAGGAACAGGCTTTTTAGGCTTTTTATACGGTAATTCAGTTTCTAAACCTTGAGCATGTGCTTTGCAGTGCTGTTGCATGGGGCAATATAAACAGAGCGGCTTTTTCGGCGTGCATACCGTTGCACCCAGATCCATAATCGCTTGGGTATAATCGTGGTTGCGTTCCATGGGGCAGAGCTCTGTCGCCAGTTGCCACATGGCCCGTTCATGTACAGGTTTCGATAAATCATCTTCAATAGCAAAGAATCGAGACAATACTCGCTTGACGTTGCCGTCCATAATCACGCCATATTGTCTTAAACCCAAAGACATCAGCGCACCTGCGGTAGACGGGCCGATGCCTGGTAGTTCCATCCACTGCTCAAGATTGCTTGGAAAATGTCCCTGACGTGCAACAATACCCGCGGCTTTGTGTAAGTTCCGAGCCCGTGCATAGTAGCCTAAGCCAGCCCAATAGGGCGCCACATCATCCCAAGAGGCATGGCCTAAATCTTCAACAGTCGGAAATCGTTGAATAAATCGATCAAAATATTGTAAGACGGTTTTGACTTGAGTCTGTTGTAGCATAATTTCTGAAACCCATACTTTGTAAGGGTCATCCTTCACTTGCCACGGTAAGTCATGACGACCATGGACATCAAACCAGTCGAGAAGGGCATCAGAAAAGTTAAACATGCAATACAGTCAAAATTGAAAAAACCTGCCTAGTATACATCTTTCAATAGGCATTCTTTTTGTTCAAAACGAAATCTGTATATCAGGGGAAATGCAAAAATAGTGGCCATCAAAAAAGGAGCCGAGGCTCCTTAGTGAGTGTAAATTTAAAGTTTAGCTTTTAAAGCCCCAGCGGGTATCGAGCGCCAATGTTTGGTTTTCATAACGTGGAATAATGTGAATATGCACATGTTCAGTGGCTTCGCCAAAAACTTGTCCATCATTAAACCCAATATGAAAGCCAGTAGGTTGATAGCGTAAATTTAATTCATTACGCGCTTGTTCAAGTAAGGACATTAAACTTTTACGTTCTTTATCAGTAATTTCAAAAAATGAACCAACATGACGTAGTGGGACAATGACAGCATGCCCTTTAGACAGTGTATGTGGTTCAGGAAGTACAACACCAAAATCATTTTTTGCAATCACGTCATATTCGTCAAAATTGCAATATGGACAATTGAGTTCTGTCATTGTGCTCTCCTCATTTTTATAAATTAAATATTGGTATTGGTTCTTAGCGCTTTAAGAACTAAGCTGGCGTGCTAACAAAGCATACATGGCCGCTAAGCTTTGTTGTTCTGCAGCAGCGTTATAAGCTAAATCTACGCCGTTTGCTTTGGCGCGTTCATCCGCCATCGGGTTGCTAAAGCCATGTTTTGCACCTTCAAAAATATTGATTTGATACTGCACTTGGGCAGCATCCATTTCATTTCTAAAGGTTGCAACATCATCTAAGCTCACCATCGAGTCGAGCTCACCATGTTGCACTAAAATCTCTGCTTGGACTTGTCCTGTTTGTGCAGGAGTCGCTGTAGCAAGTGTTGCATGGAAGGTCACCACTGCTTTTAATTCAGCACCTGAACGAGCTAAATCCAGCACGACTTTTCCGCCATAGCAAAAGCCTATAGCTGCGAGTTTATCTGCATTTACTTCCTTTTGCTGTGCCAAAGTGTTTAATGCAGCAGACGCACGGGTCACAATGGTGTCGGCATGATCAAAAGTCTGCATCATCCATTCATAAGCTTGCTTGGCATCTGTGGTGACTTTTTTGTCACCATACATATCCAAAGCGAAAGCAGCATAGCCTTGTTCTGCCAATTCACGCGCACGTTGTTCGGTATATTCATTGCGTCCCCACCATTCAGGGGCAACTAATACACCTGCGATCGCAGTGTCTGACTCTGGTGCGGCAAAATAGCCAAAAAGTTGAGTTCCATCCGCTGCTGTATATTGAATTTCGCGCGTCTTAATTTTAACGGTCATGGTCAAATCCTTATGTGCGGCTACGCAGTTGATGAAGATTTAAAATAAAGGGAAATTGGTTTTTGTGAAATAAATATAAGATATCAATGTGAATTTTAAGTCAAATCAATCAAAAAAATTGTAAAAGAAAATAATGGAACGAAGAAATATTGAGGAGCACCGAGATTTGTCGATGCTCCTAAAGAGAGTATTGTTATTTCGGGAGAACTTCAATGAGCTCTACATCAAAAATCAGCGTGCTATTTGGCTCAATGACGTCTGCTGAACCAATTTGACCATAGCCTAAATTTGCAGGAATGAAGAAGCGATATTTTGCACCTTCTTTCATCAACTGTAGACCTTCTGTCCAACCCTGAATGACTTGGCTCACTTGGAACATCGCAGGTTGGTTGCGTGCAATTGAACTATCAAAAACAGTGCCATCAATTAAGCGACCTTCATAGTGAACTTTCACTGTTGAATTGGCTTTAGGTGACTTATCTTTGCCGGCTTGAATGACTTGATATTGCAGGCCAGATTTCGTGACCTGAATGC
This sequence comes from Acinetobacter sp. YH12070, assembly GCF_013419625.1. Classification (NCBI taxonomy): domain Bacteria; kingdom Pseudomonadati; phylum Pseudomonadota; class Gammaproteobacteria; order Moraxellales; family Moraxellaceae; genus Acinetobacter; species Acinetobacter sp. YH12070. The sequence continues at coordinate 12,089 of NZ_VOZT01000062.1, forward strand.
CCGGTTTTTTGGCATTTTCAGCAAGGAAAGCTGAACCAATGGTGGCATTCGCATCCGCTTTTTGCTTCAGTTCAATCAGTTGTTTCGCTTCGGTTTGCTTTTTATATTGGGTTAAGGCACGGGTCATTTCTTCATCTGTTAGTGACGAAGCTTGACCTTTAGATGCTGCCTTTAAACCTGCAACAAATGCATCAATATCTAAATCCTTAATGGATTCAGCATTACTGCGTCCCATTAAATAACCAAAACTATAACCGACTTGTTCTGCAGCACTACTTTTATTACTGACATCTTTGGCAAATACAGTGCTTGAGCAGAGTGCCAAACACAACATACTGATCTGTAATTTCATGACCGAGTCTCAAAATAAAGCAGGAGAGCGAAAAGCTCTCCTGTACCGGTTTTATTATTTAACTTCAATGAGTTCTACATCAAAAATTAAAGTACTGTTCGGTGGAATCGTTCCTGGAACACCTTGAGCACCATAACCTAAGTTTGAAGGAATATATAAAGTGGCTTTACCGCCTTCTTTCATTAACTGTAGACCTTCAGTCCAACCTGGAATTACTTGGTTCAATGGGAATTCAATTGGCTCGCCGCGCTGTACTGAACTATCAAATACTGTGCCATCCACTAACTTACCTGTGTAGTGAACTTTAACAACTGATGTGGCTTGCGGTTGTTTACCTGTACCTTCTTTCGTTGTTAGGTACTGTAAACCAGAAGCAGTGGTTTTAACCCCAGCTTTACTTTTGTTTTCTGTTAAGAAATTATCGCTGCTACTTTGTGCTTGCTTATTGCTTTCGAGCTGCTTGTTTTGCATTTCTTGCTGGAACTCAGCATATGCTTTTTGTAATTCTTCTTCAGTATATGCAGGTTTTGCACGAGCATGACCCGCACGAACGCCAGTGACAAAGCTATCAATATCTAATTCTGGAGGCGTTTGATGGGCAACTTCATAACCAAGTGCATAACTGATTTTAGCGACAGCAGAAGCATTTGCAGCTGGTTGAGTTGATGTTGCTGATTGCGTAGCAGGTGTTTTAGTTGCATAGTAAACAGGAACAAGTGCGGCACCGCCGAGTAATACAGCGACAGCGATAGGTAGGGCCTTACTCATATATTTTCCCACAATTATTTTATATGTAAAAAGTTGCTGAAATTCTAGCAGACTTTTCCTGTTCAGCGCTTACCTATCTCTATGATCAGGTAAGGTGCAGGAAAGATCATCATAGTCATGTTCTTATTTTTATACTATAACGGTATGAATATATAAAACATTTTTTATACAGAAAGATGCATGCAACATAAATTTCGAAAATAAAAAAAGCCACCGTATTCGGTGGCTTTTTGAAAGAGCTTGAATCAGTCTTGATCTTTTGAAGCTTTATAACCATAAGAATAGTTGTAGCCATAACCATAGCCTGCGGAGCTACGTTGAATGTCGTTTAGAATAATACCATTGACCTTCACACCCACTTGTTCAAAGCGGTTAACGGTTAACTCTAGTTCTTTTAACTGAGTTTTCGCATAACGAGCAATCACCAAATTCACACCAGCAAATTGCGAAATAATGATACCGTCTGTCACTGCAAGTACAGGAGGGGTATCAATGATCACATGATCAAACATCGGTGAAATCAAATCTAAGAATTCTTTGAATTTACCAGAACTTAAAAGCTCAGATGGGTTAGAAGGGCTCTTACCGCGAGTAATAACACTTAAATTTGGAATTTCAGTGGTTTTAATGATGCTGTCTAGATCACGCTGACCATTTAAATATTCAGAAAGACCTGGTTGGTTGTCATGATTGAAGTATTTGTTCAAATAACCACGACGTAAATCGGCATCAATAATTAAAACACGTTTATCGCTTTGCGCAAGAATCGTAGCTAAGTTGGTTGAAATAAACGATTTACCAACTTCTGGTGCAGGCCCCGAAATCATGATCAGGTTATTTTTTGCAGATGTCAGTGCAAAGTGAATGGCAGTACGCATACTGCGCAAACTTTCAATTGCAATATCATCGCTATTTTTAACTGCAAGAACTGGAATTGTTTTCTTCTTCTTCAAGAGTTTAATACGGCTTTCTTGAACAGGCGAACGTGGCACAGTGGCATAAACAGGAAGGTCGAGATTATTTTCAATTTCTGAAGAATCTTTAATTCCTGAGCGAAGCATGTTACGAACAAGAGCAATTAATACACCAATAAAACCGCCTACAAATAACGATAAAATCAGAACAATTAATTTTTTCGGCTTAATTGGTCGTTCAGGTTCAACAGCTGTGTCGATGATACGGACATTACCAATTTCCCCAGCATTTGCAATTTTAAGCTGTTGGTAGCTGTTAAGAAGCGATGTGTAAAGCTCAGTATTTACTTTGACATCACGATAAAGTTGTAAGTATAAGCGCTGTGTTTCTGGGAGTTGTTTAATGGACTTGTTTAATTCTTGAGTCTTTTGATTTAAAGAATTTACCTGTGCATTGATTTCAGCCATTAAAGGATGATCAGGTGTATATTTAGCAGACAACTCAGCTTGTTTCTGTTTTAACTCAATGCGCATTTTCTCAAGCTCAATATTTTGTTTGAGCATGAGTTCAGCTTCTTGAGTGACATCTACAGTATTGTATTTTTCACGAAATTCATTGAATTTAATTTCAGACTGTTCAAGTTGTTGCTTTAATTCAGGGAGTTGTTGATCCAAGAAATTGAGGGTTTGTTTGGATTCTAAAGATTTACGCTCAATATTTTGTTGATGATAAATTTCTAAAATATGATTCAGTACATTGGTAATGTGCTGTTTATCTTCTCCAGCATAATTTAAACCAATGACACCTGTCATTTTCCCTTTTTCAGCTACGCCATAATTTAATTTTAAATTTTTGACAGCAGAAGGCAGTGAGAGTTTAGATAAAATAAAAGTGTGTTCAAATGGCTGTGTACTTGAAATGTTAATTTTCCAAGTTCCATAGCCATCAACAAATTGATTCAGTTTATTTAAACGACCTTCAAAGATTACCTGATCTTTATGACTTAAGGTAAATTTAGAGTCTGCTTTGAAATCTAAAGTGAGTTTTTTATCCAAATAATAATCCGGAACATCAAACTCTTTAACTAAAAAATTATGTTGCTTGGTGCTATAACTAACGCCCTGGCCATCAAATTTCAATTGACCTTTTTCTGAAGATAGAAGTTTTTTAAAGAAGCTATTATTTTGATCTTGGATACTGATATTTAGATTGAGGTCATCAATCACTTTACCTAACACCATACGAGAATTTAAGATCTCAATCTCTGCATCTGCAGGGGATTTTTGACCGAGGCCGCCCGAGACTTCTTTGAGTTCACCTAGTAATGCGGCAGACGCAGCACTTTTGCCATCTTCGACTTGAACTAAAGCATCCGTAGAATATATGGAAGGTGTGGTTCGAATATAGAGTAGTGCACAGATTAAACTTAATATGATGCAAAGAGCAATAATTTTCCATTGAGCAATCAGAGAAAAAAAGAGCTCTTTTAAATCAATAGTATCTTCTTCAGTTTTTGAGGTTTGAGTCATAGTTTAACAACTGATTATTCAATAATTTATATTAAAAATGTGGCAACCAATCCTGAACATAATTGCTTATGTTTTTGCAGGATTCATTAAAAAAGTCTTGATCGTGTTGATAAGGGTCAGGAACATTTTTTCCTTGCCAATGTCCTAATCGAAAGACTTTGCCTTTTGCAAATGGCCATTGCTTTTCTATATGCTGAGCTTGATTTGTGCTCATCACTAGAATTAAATCTGCTTGCTTAATTAAAGATGCATTGATCTGTTTTGCAATATGTGGACGCATATCAATATTAAATTGGTCCATACAGTGAATTGCTTTTTCATCTGCATGATGTCCTGCCATTGCGGACAATCCTGCAGATTCAATGTGTTGGTTTGGGCAATTTGTCTTTAGGAAATATTCTGCCATCGGGCTACGGCAAATATTTCCGACACAGACAACGAGTATATTTTTAAACGCCATAATTATTTCCCAAGCTGATCAAAACTATAAAGAGCGCTCGAGAATGGAATGATCTGATTGACTACACGCTGCCAACGTGTCAAACCAGTTGCATCAATGTATACAATGTCATTCTTTTTCATGGAAAATTGATTGGCTAATGCTAGATTACCAATACTACTCAAATTTAAGTGATAGATAGTTGACTGCTTCTGATCTAAATCTGTACGCATCACATAAATTCTAGCTGCACTAGCTGAGTAAGGGTTGATCCCTTCACTTTCACCCAATACATCACTTAAAGACATGCCTTGATCACGTAAGTTAATCGCTTGGCTTTTACTTGATTCACCCATGACATAAAGTTTTTGATCTTGTTTTGTATTTACAAAAATTGTGTCATTCGGGCGAATTAATAAATTATGTAGTGATAAACCATTTTTTTCGAGTTGAATGGTATTTAAATTATACGTAGCACCATTTCGAATGAGTTGAATATTAGTGGTGTCGCCAGTTTTGGTATCAATACCACCGGCTTGACCTAGTGCGGTATAGAGGCTGATTGGTTGATCATTTAAAGTGTATTGGCCACTTTTAAGTACTTGACCATTTACGAAGTATCTTTTGCCTTCGTAAGATAACACTCTGACGACAACATCAGGGTGTTTTAAATATTTACTAAATTGACTACGCAAATATGTATTCGCTTGAGCAAGCGTTTTCCCAGCAATTTTAACTGACCCGACTAAAGGAAGCTGTACATTACCGTTTGGGTCAATGGGATAACCAACAGCTTTTACATTAGTTGCATCTTGAATTGGTGGTGTAATTTCAGGATAAGCCCAAAGTTGGATCGACAGGACATCACCAGCACTTAATTTATATATAGATTGCTGATGCTGAAATAATGTTTGAATTTGAGCTAAATTTTGCGAATTTGCTTGAGAAATAGCAGGAATATTATTTTGTGTCAAAGGTACAACATTTAATTCAGCACCTTGATCTGTTTTATAGGAACCTTGTTGTGGTAAATCATATGTCTGAAGTCCAGGGGTCATTGCACATCCTGTAATTCCTAAACTCAAAACCAGCATAACGCTATAACGATAGTAATTCACTCGAATATAAATCCTATTTATAAATTTGAATGTTTTTGAACGGGCCAATGAACCCTAATTGTACGTTTCAGACTGCAAAATTCTATACTATTCGTGCTATTTAATATAGTTATTGATGTTTTAAAACGTAATTCCATTAAGTTTTTTATAAAATATAAAAATGTACCTGATACTTTGATCCTAACAAAACAGCATATAAAAAAAGGACCATAGATTTGATCTGTTTGAATCTTGAAGTATGAACCGTACCGGGTTTGTCGGAGACTCAGTATTCTGAGAGAATGTTCCGATGACCAAATTAAAATATACCCCTGAAATCAGAGAAAGAGCGGTTCAATTATTGATTGAATCTGAAAAAGACTATCC